>JBECLA010000141.1:0-5626 GCA_040235565.1 Thiohalomonadales bacterium
AACCGCTGCTGTAACGCGGTAATGATCTCCGGTGATGTTGGTGCATTGCCCAGGGCGACGGCAATGTTCCGCAACCAGGCTTCGTGTCCGATCCGCCGGATGGGTGAACCAGCCATGTTATGCAGGAAGGTGCTTTCATCCCAGTTGAACAGGGTGATCAGCTCCGCGGCATCAAGACCGTGCCGTGGGGTGTAGTCCGTTTCAGGTGATCGTTTGGCGAAGCGGTTCCAGGGACAGACCAGTTGGCAATCGTCGCAACCATAGATGCGATTCCCCAACAGGGGCCTGAATTCAACCGGGATGCTGCCTTTGAGTTCGATGTTCAAATAAGAAATGCAACGGCGGGCATCGACGACATAGGGTGCCACGATCGCATCGGTAGGACAGGCGGCAATACAGGCCTCGCAATCGCCACAATGATCGGTCACCGCGTGATCCACCGGTAACGGCAAATCCGTGTACAGTTCGCCGAGAAAAAACCAGGAACCGGCCTCACGGTGTAGCAGATTGGTATGTTTGCCAATCCAGCCGAGGCCGGCTTTTTGTGCCAGGGGTTTTTCCAGCACCGGGGCACTGTCCACAAAAGCCCGGTACCCAAACGGACCGCTGATACCGGCAATCCGATCAGCCAGGCGTTGCAGTCGACGGCGCATGACCTTGTGGTAATCCCGCCCCAGCGCATAGCGCGAAACGTAGGCCAGTTCGGGGTTGGCCAACACGGTTTCGGCAGGTTTGGCAGCGGGCAAATAGTCCATGCGTACACTGATGATCCGTATTGTGCCGGGTACCAGTTCAGGTGGACGACTGCGGCGTTGGCCGTGTTCGGCCATCCAGTTCATCTTACCGTGATGGCCTTTGGCCAGCCAATGTAATAAATGTGCCTCCGCCTGGGTCAGATCCGTGTCAGTTATGCCGACCTGCTGAAAGCCCAATTCCTGTCCCCATTTTTTTATCGCGGCAGCCAACGCAACGGACTGCGCCGGTTCGAGTGATTCGGGAGTGTTTGGTGGTCTTCGCATTTGTCATTATGATAACGCTATGTCGGATTTGCCCACCAACCTTTATCGTGCCTCCCAATGCCGTGACCTGGATCGCCTCGCGATCGAAGAATTCGGGATCTCCGGCAATATCCTGATGGAACGGGCGGGGGAAACCGCCTTCAATGTCTTGCGGGACCGTTGGCCCGAGGCCAAACGGATTGCGGTGTTGTGTGGCATCGGCAACAACGGTGGCGATGGCTATGTGATTGCCCGCCTGGCGCATGAACAGGGGCTGGACGTCAGTGTGTATCAGGTCGGCGATCCCGCGCGTCTGCAGGGGGATGCGCTGGCGGCACGGCAACGGTTGGAAGGCGTTGACGTCTCTGCCACCGGTTATGATGGCCAGGATCTGGCGCCATTCGAGGTGGTGGTGGATGCCCTGCTTGGCACGGGTTTGAGTGGCGAGGTGCGTAATCCGTTTCTGCTCGCGATTAACAGCATTAACCAGGCAACCGCAGCGGTACTGGCGGTGGACATCCCTTCCGGACTCAATGCCGATAGCGGCCTGCCATGTGGACTGGCGGTGCAGGCCGATTGCACCATCACCTTCATCGGGATGAAACAGGGACTCTTGACGGGCGAAGCGGCTGATTATTGTGGCTGCATTGTCTTCGATGATCTCAAAGTCCCCTCCGCGGTTTATGAACGGATACAACCGGCCGCCACTCGCATGGCCCTGGCACAACAGCTAAGCTTGATGGCACCCCGCAAGCGGAGCAGCCACAAAGGTGATTTCGGGCATGTGCTCATTGTGGGTGGGAATTTCGGCATGACCGGTGCGGCAAGACTGGCCGGCGAAGCCGCCCTGCGAACCGGGGCTGGCCTGGTGAGCATTGCCACCCGGCGGGAACATGCCGCGGTGATCAGCAGTGGTCGGCCGGAATTAATGAGTCACGGCATTGAAACGGGCGAGGCCTTAAAGGAGTTGTCTGGCCGGGCCAGTGTCATAGCGATAGGTCCGGGGTTGGGTCAGGATGACTGGGCCCAGGAGCTGTTGGCCATGGCCGTAGCCCGGAATCTGCCTTTGATTGTGGATGCCGATGCCTTGAATTTGTTGGCACAAATCGACATGCAACGCCAACGCTGGGTGTTAACACCGCATCCGGGCGAAGCCGCTCGCCTGCTAGGTGAAACCCCCGCCGCAGTCAATGCGGATCGCTTTGTGGCCGTGGGCCGATTGGTGGAGAAGTATTCAGCCACCGTGGTCTTGAAAGGGGCCGGCACACTGGTGCAGTCACCCAGTGCGGTCCCCGCAGTATGCGGTGGCGGGAATCCGGCCCTTGCCAGCGGGGGTATGGGTGACGTGCTGACGGGCATCATCGCCGGACTCATTGCGCAGGGGCTGGAGCTGGACGATGCCGCCCAGTTCGCCGTCTGTCTGCATCGCAAGGCAGCGGATCTGGCAACGCGAGGTATCGGCGAACGAGGCTTGCTGGCTACGGACTTAATGCCCTCGATTCGGCGGCTGATCAACCCGGTTTAAACTATGGAACGCTTTCTCGCCAATGAAACCGCAACCCTGGAACTGGGCGCCCATCTGGCCCAGTATTGTCCTCCCGATTGCGTGATTTACCTGCACGGTGAACTGGGTGCCGGGAAGACCACGCTGGTGCGGGGTTTTCTCCAGGCCCGGGGTCATGTCGGTGCCGTCAAAAGTCCGACCTATACCCTGGTCGAACCCTATTCCCTGGAGGGTCCGGAAGCCGATCGGCAAATCTATCATTTTGACCTCTACCGGCTCACCGATCCGGAAGAACTGGAATTTCTGGGGGGACGGGACTACTTTGCCGCAGAAAGCACCTGTCTGGTGGAGTGGCCGGAACGGGGCGAAGGCTGGTTGCCCACCGCGGACCTGGATATCTATCTCCAGCAGCGTGAAAACGGGCGGCAGGTGCGGCTGCTGGGGCACAGCCAGGTCGGTTTGACCGTGATCGAGGAACTGGAGCGGCTGATCTGAATTCCCCTAAATTAGAAATTTCTCTAGAAATCACAGCTATCTACTTAAGTTATATAGAAATTTACTTGAAATTCCCCCACTATCATGCAAAATTAACATATAAAGCATAAAGAAAGGGGTCAATCCGTGCGTGCAGGATTGAAATGGACAGGGTGGCTGTTGCTGCTGGCCGGGATAGTCATGCCGGCCTGGGCGGATGTCCAGGTGAAAGGCGTGCGAATGTGGCCGGCACCCGATAACACCCGGCTGGTGTTTGACCTGAGCGATCCCGTCGAGCACGTTCTGTTTTCCCTCAAAGCCCCGGAGCGGATTGTGATCGATCTGAAAGATGCGCAATTTCCCGGCGCCTTGCCCAATTTCGATTTCAACAAGTCATATATAAAGAATATTCGTTATGCCAGCCGCAAAGGCAATGCCCTGCGGTTTGTCCTGGACCTGAGTGCGCAAGTGCGTCCCAAGAGTTTTGTGCTCAAACCGCACGGGGAATACGGCCATCGTCTGGTGATTGATTTGTTTGATACGGAGCACAGCAGCGAGAAAGCCGTACCCAGCCGGCAGACGCAACCGCAGCGGGCCCGGGAGGTCATCATTGCCATTGATGCCGGCCATGGCGGGGAGGATCCGGGGGCCGTGGGTCGCAAGGGAACCCGGGAAAAAGATGTGGTGTTAGCGATTGCGCGCAAACTCGAGCGTCTGGTGCAAAAGGAACCCGGTATGCGGGCCGTCATGATCCGGGATGGTGACTACTATGTTGGCCTGCGTGATCGGGTCAAAAAAGCGCGCCAGTATCAGGCCGATTTGTTTATCTCGATTCATGCCGATGCGTTTAATGATCGCCGGGCCCGCGGTTCATCGGTTTATGTGCTGTCCGACCGTGGCGCCAGTAGTGAGGCTGCCCGGTTTCTGGCAGAAAGTGAAAACAGCGCCGACCTGATCGGCGGGGTGAGCCTGGATGACAAGGACGATTTGCTGAAACTGGTCCTGGTGGATATGGTGAAAAATTCGACCATCGAGGACAGTCATGATGTGGCTTCCCGGGTGTTGCGCGATCTGCGTCACGTCAATCGGCTGCATAAAAACCGGGTTGAACAGGCCGCGTTCCGGGTTCTCAAATCGCCCGATGTCCCGTCAATACTTATCGAAACGGCCTTCATTTCGAATCCCGCCGAAGAACGGAAACTGCGGAGCGGTCGGCATCAGGACGCCCTGGCAAGGGCGATTCTGGGGGGAGTCCGCAACTATTTTCGTTCCAATCCGCCTCCCGGCACCATCCTGGCCAGTGCACCAAGACGTCACGTCATCAGCCGTGGGGATACCTTGTCAGAGATTGCCGCGCGCTATCGGGTCAGCGTGAGCACCTTGCGGCGTTATAACGGGCTGCGGAGTGACCGATTAAAAGTCGGTGAAATCCTGCAGATTCCGTTGAGCTGATGGTAACTTTGCCTGCCTGCCGCTTTTCGCTAAGCTAGCGGCATGCCGCAGCCTCAAACCGCTCCTGCCTCGCAACCGATACGACACCTGCCTGCCCACCTGGCAAACCAGATTGCCGCTGGCGAAGTCGTGGAACGACCTGCCTCGATCGTCAAGGAATTGATTGAAAACAGCCTCGATGCCGGGGCCCGGCGCATTACCGTGCTCCTGAAACAGGGGGGGTTGCAGCTGATTAGCGTGCAGGATAATGGTGTGGGCATCCCCGGGGCGGAATTACCCCTGGCGCTGGCACCCCATGCCACCAGTAAAATCAGTCGGGTTGAAGACCTGACCGCAATTACCAGTATGGGTTTTCGCGGCGAGGCTCTGGCGAGCATTGCGTCGGTTGCGCATCTGCAAATTACTTCCCGCAGCCACGACGCCGAACGGGGCTGGACGGTCCAGGGACCTGACGCCAAAGACAAGCCGGTGCCGGCAGCCCATCCCCGGGGGACAACCGTGACGGTGCAGGAATTGTTCTTTAATATCCCGGCGCGGCGCCGTTTTCTACGCAGTGAACGGACCGAGTACCGGCACTGTGAGGATGTGGTGCGTCGCATGGCGCTGAGCCGATTTGATGTCGGCTTTGTGCTGCAACACAACCAGCGCACGGTGTTTAACCTGCCCGCCGCGGTAGATCCGGCCGGCCACCAGCAACGCCTCATTCGGTTGTGCGGCCGAGCCTTTGTCCAGCAGGCTGTCGCCATCGAATTTCAGCATGGCAAGATGCGATTGCATGGCTGGCTTGGTTTGCCCGAAGCCGCCCGTCCACAAAGTGATATGCAATATTTCTTCGTCAACGGCCGCATGATTCGCGATCGGGTGATCAGCCATGCCCTGCGTCAGGCCTATGCGAACCGTCTCTATCCCGGCCGTCATCCTGCGTATGTCCTTTACCTGGATCTGGACCCGGCGGAAGTCGATGTGAATGTCCATCCCACCAAGCATGAAGTTCGATTTCATCAGGGGCGCCTGGTGCATGATTTTCTGGTGCGCTGTGTGGATGATGCCTTGTGTCAGCAGGGCGAAAGGGCAGCATTGCCCTATGCGCGTGAGCCGCTGGAGTGGCACATCCCGGCTCGCGGCAATGCTCCCGGCTATCCCGGCAAGCAGCCACTCCAGGAATTTCCCCAGGTCGCCGAAACGACACCTCAGCGAG
>JBECLA010000105.1:0-6522 GCA_040235565.1 Thiohalomonadales bacterium
TCAAACCATCCCGGTCTTCACTTCATTTACTGTTGATTCAAGTTGTAAAAACGATACTGACTCCCGTTGTACAGCATGCCGAATTCTGACGTATCACTATCCGCGGGCATGCCCGTCACAGAAAGCGTCGGTACTGCCCCGGTGCCGCCCCATTCATAATTCTGGTTCGTCGGGTTATATTTAAACTGGTATATGATCGAGTCGTCCCCCATTTTCCCCGCATAAAATCGACTGACGCCTTGGCCAATCAATATGGCCCAGCGCGACCAGTCGGTATCAGACGGTGCACCCGTTATGTTGTAACTGCGCTCATAGGCGTAAGACACGTTGTCAGAGCGAAATGTGTAAATAAGGGCATCGTTGCTAATACTTTTCATGTGCGCGTAGTAGCTGGTGGTGGCGAGGTTGCCAACATGCGACATGGCAATACTGCTGGTATCCGCATCGGCCGGTATATTGGTGAGCGTTAACTGGGGTATCGAGTTATAGCCAAATTCGTAGTCGGCAGAGTTGGGATTATAGGCAAACTGATAGAGCGTATTATCGGTACCTTCCTTCATAAAATAGAGCCGGTAATCCGCACCATCGTGCATGATGCCCCAGCGATACCAGTCGGTGTCATCCGGTGCCATCGTAATAAAATACTGCCCGGCATAACTATAGCTGCCACCACTATAGATCGCCTCGTACAGGATCGGCTCATAGGGAGTCGTGGTGTTATCTGCACCACCGCCACCACCACATGACAGTAAGAACAGACTGGAAATAACAATAGCGTAGTGATTAATACAAGACATGATCACAACTCCTGTATGGATTCCATCCTGGTTTTAATGAGCACTGCTCACCACTTTACCTTTTAAGCCTGGCTTTCACTCAACGGTATGTAATGCGTTACCATGCCAGGGCTGATCCGCCAGGGCGCAATACCAACAGTACCACTGTAACCGTCCGTGCCGTCATAGCCGGGTTGTCCGCTTTGCACTTCCGGCCAGACGTTGCCTGGGAGCTTTTCATCGAGTGTTGCCCTGCATCAATATCAGGCATGGTAACCGGCATTAAAAATTTTGTTCGCCAGCCTGCCCGCGTACACCGGCCGTTCCTGGAGTGGAACTATTGTTATTAACTGAGGGAACCAGTCCGTCACCCGGATTCACATCATAGATACCATAAGCCCAGCCGCCTTGAGCCAGGGTGCCTGGTAATCCGCGATAAACACTGGGGATGTATCCTCCCAGGCGAGTGTTCCCCCCGGGTCCGCCGTCATCACCATTTCTACCACCATACGAACCACCGCCGCTGTCATTACCGTCTGGACCCGGTGCACCGCCAGTACCCACGATCAGCGAGTTATTGCTAATGGTTGGCGCGATATTTGCTCCGACCATGATCGCATAGGATGGCCCGCCAGCACCGGCGCCACCCTGTCCGCCGGCGCCAGCCATACCGCCACCGCCACCGTCGCCGCCATCGGCGCCGCTGCCCGGATTAGTGACCCCGAAACCGCCATCGCCACCGGCACCACCGTTACCACCGAAACCGCCGGCTGCGCCTGAGCCGCCATTGCCGCTGGTCACTGTATTGTTGTCGATAGTGACAGTAAATATGCCTGAAACCAGGATGCCAATCGATGCGCCGCCACTACCACCTGCGCCACCGCCAAGACCTGCGATGCCGCCCTGGCCACCGCCGCCACCGCCACCGCCATAGGAAGTGGAGTACCCTTCACCACCACCACCGCCACCGCCGCCAACGCCGTGTGTTCCGCTGACACCATTTTCAGCCGTGTTGTTTGCATAGAAACCCGAACTGATGGTGCCATTGCCTATGCCGCCATTGCCGCCGCGTCCGCCATAACCGCCGCTACCTGCGCCACCATTACCACCGGCGGTGGCCCCTAATCCGCCGGAACCTCCCGTGCCACCGGTGCCGCCGGTTTGCGAGCCACTCGATCCACCGGTTGATACCCAGCCTCGTTTACCAACTTCGCCATTGCCGCCTAATCGAGCACCCCCCTGGCCCCCGGGACCGCCACTATTACGAATGCTTGGGCAACCGTTGATGGTGAAGTCCTCACATCCACCCTTGCCCGAGCTATAAACGAGAGGGCCGCCACTAATTCCGTTTCTGCCGTCCACTCTACCTGAGCGGGTGATACCTGCGTTGGTACTATTACCGGCATTGCCCGCGGTAATGGTGTTACGCAACACTCTTACTGTGCTGATACCTGCCAGTCGTAATCCGTAACTGTCATTGCGGGATGTGCTTGCGTCGGTATTGCCCGACGTAATGGTATTGTCCTGAATATAAAGTGAGGACGCGCCACCATCGACGCTCACGCCGCTGCTATAAAAAGGCGGGTTGCCATCACTGTCTGCGGCGGTCAGGTCAAACCCAGAAAACCAGGCGGGATCAGTCACTATGTTTTCAAAATGAACAGCAACCTTGTAACCCAACAGCACCGTCCGATTATTAGTGACATCGCGCACCCAGTTATCACCGTAACCGCCATACAGGCTGGTGCCATCAGGGATGTTTATGGTCGCAGCGCTTTCGTCGTAACTGGTGCTGGCGGTTTTAACATAGATATCATAGTTGGCTCCCCCCATAACGACTGGAATACTGCTCAGTGCTTTCGAGATGGTTGCATATGGGTTGTCACGGCTCCCGTCACCCGTCGCGTCATCACCGTTATCAGCATCAACATAAAAAGACGGCCCGAGGTGTTCCAATACGTTAACCTGAACCGAGTTGACAGGGCTGTCGCCATTGCCATCGTTCACGGTGAGGTCAAAGATCAGGGTAGAAACATCGTACGGTGCGGTAAACGAAGGTGATACACCTGTTAACGTGCCACTCCCCCCGGTGACATCCGGGCCGGAGGTCTGGGTCCAGGTATAGGTCAGGCTGTTGTTTTCCAGATCGGAACTGCCACTGCCATCCAGTGTTACGTTACTGTCAATTTGGACGTCCTGGTCCGAACCGGCTACCGCAACTGGAGCGGTGTTGGAGCTACCGCCATCACCTCCGCCGCCACCACCACAACCCGTCAGGAAAACGAACGCCAAAAGCATTAAGAAAGCCGGTATGCGCAGCAACAGAGGTTTCATTTTCTCCACTCCCAGATTAATTAACACACTGGCAACGGTGGCCTTCCGCCGAGAGACAGAAAGGCTAAACGTATTCCCTGCCCGGCAATGACAGCGTCCGGACAGCCGTGCCCACCGCACCGTACGTTATGTAACTCTTTGTTTTTATATATTTAATTCTGACCTGGCGTCCTGCCGAACCAGGCAGCCACTATCGTTATTTTGAGATCACACTACCAAAGCCTTCGGCATGACTAAATTAGCCATGTGGCTATTTCAGACAAACACACTCAGCTATATCGCGGATCTCGTATAATATTATGGGGACAGTAAAAGTCCGGCCTGCATTAACGGCTGAATGGCTGGCGATTCAGCCACGGCAGGCATTACCAGAAGTGATGAGGGATTCATGAAGGCACTGGTGATCGACGACCACCCGGTTTTTATCAATGCGCTGGAATCGCTCCTGAAACGCATGCACCGGGAGATACGCATCGACACCGCCGCGTCGGCTGACGCAGCGTTGCGCCATATTGAATATCACCCTGATTATCAATTCATACTGCTGGATCTCACCATGCCAGGCCTGGATGGCTTCACGTTTTTACGCGCCTTGCAACAACGCAAGCTACCGATCCCGGTTATCATCGTCTCCTCCAGCGAAGAGCCGGGAACGATTCACGCTTGCATTAACGCCGGCGCAGTGGGTTATATCCCCAAGTCCTATGATCTGGATCAGATGGCGAACGCACTCGAAAAAATCCACGGTGGTGAAATTTACCTGCCTGAAGCGCTCATGCGAACCGACACAAAAACTGACGAGGCGGAAATCCGGCAACGTTGTCATCGCATTGGCATTGCCGACAAAACCTACCAGGTGCTGGTGTGGCTGGCCAAAGGCAAAACCAACAAAGAAATCGCTGAGGAACTGAATATCTCGGTGCATACAGTGAAGGCGCATCTGGCCAAACTGTTTGACCGGCTGCAGACGGGTAACCGGATGGATACCGTGATGGAAGCGATTCGTCTGGGTTTGATTGAGGGTTAAGCGCCGGCTAGTCAGTCATTAAATTGTGCAAGGCACTGCGCAACATGACAGGTTCAACCGGTTTACTCAATACCGGATACTGACCGTCGCGCAGTCGGCTCAGCTCCTCGGGATTGACATCGCCTGTGATGATCAATGCCTTGCTTTTTATGCCGTTTTTTTCATTCAGCACCTTGATCACCTCAAGGCCGGTATGGCCATCGGCGAGGTGATAGTCAGCAACAATCATGTCGATGTCTTCATCGGCCGCCACACTAACAGCGTCCTCCAGCGAAGCGGCGGTTAGCACGGCGCACTTCCAGCTGGTTAGCAAATCGCGCGTGGCTGCGAGCACATCCGGATCATCGTCCACTACCAGCACCACGGCACCCTGCAGGCGATAACCCCGTTCCTCGTGAGAGAGGGGTACACTGGTTTGCTTCGGCATCCGGGTACCTTGGGTCACTTGAAGGGTAAAGCAGCTCCCGAAACCTGGACGGGAGATGAGACGCAATTGATGACCAAGCAATTGATTCAACCGCCGCACGATGGAGAGCCCCAGGCCAAGCCCCTTGCGCCGGTCACGTCCCGGATTATTCAACTGAACGAATTCCTCAAAGATAATCTGCTGCTGTTCCGCCGGAATACCGGGGCCACAGTCCCAGACCTGGATGCACCAATCGTTACCGCGTTTACGCGCACCGATTAACACGCCAGGGGCACGAGTATGTTTGACGGCGTTGTCCACCAGGTTGGCAAGTATCCGGTACAGCAGTGTTGCATCCGAGTAGAGCCAGGCCCGGGTCGGATGCAGTCGCAGTTCAATACCACGCTCACGCGCCTGCGGGGTAAACTCATTTTCCAGCCGGGTGAATAACTGTGCCAGTGGGAAATGGGAAAAACCGGGTTTCAGGGTACCGGCATCAAGGTGCGAGATATCCAGCAAGGCGTTCAGGATATCACTTAAGGCAAATTGCGAACTGCTGATCTGTGCCAGGACCTGTTGCGCTTTATCCTCCTGTAACAATTCATTTAACTGTCCAATCTGCAGGCTCATGGCATGCAAGGGTTGGCGCAGGTCATGGCTGGCGGCAGCAAGAAAATCCGATTTCGCGCTGTTGGCTTTTTCAGCTGTTTCACGTGCCGTCCTGGCCTCATCTTCACTCACCCGCAACTCCCGGGTTCTGGACTCGACCGTTTTTCTAAGCTGGCGGTTCCAGATCAGGATGACGCCAAAGCTGATGAAAATCAGCGTAATGACAAGCGCAACAAGTTGCTCCCGTGTGGGTTTCCAGGCCTCGGGTTTCAAACCAACCCATTTTCGATAGATGGCCTGCCGCTCTTCAGGACTGATGGAAGCGACACTCTTCTCCAACAGACGATGCAGTATGGGCCAGTCGCTTCTAGAAGCGATCCCGATTTTATAAATGAAACCCGACTCCCCCGCCACGCGAAGATTCTGAATGGCCAGCTTTTCAATGTAATAGGAAGCGGTAGCCACATTGGCAATAAAGGCATCCACTTCACCGTAAGAAACTGCGTACAGACCGCTACTGATATCCGCCACGGGCAA
This sequence comes from Thiohalomonadales bacterium, assembly GCA_040235565.1. Lineage (GTDB taxonomy): Bacteria > Pseudomonadota > Gammaproteobacteria > UBA6429 > Thiohalophilaceae > JAHEIJ01. The sequence continues at coordinate 5,690 of JBECLA010000105.1, forward strand.
CAGATCAAGTTCAGGATGCATTCGCTCGAGAAAATCGTGGGAAGCATAATTCTTGACGACCGCTACCCTTTTGCCCCTGAGATCCGTCAGATCCGAAATTCCGCGAGTAGTGTCATTGATGATGATCGAAGCCGGCAATTCCAGATAGGGCCTGGTGAAACTGAGAAATTTGTCGCGATCCGGTGTGCTTGCCGCAGCAGTCAACAGTGACACTTTTTTCTCGCAGGCACTCTCCAGTGCCTGGCTCCAGGTTTCATGAGGCACGACTTCGATACGAATACCCAGCCGTTGCGAAACCAGTTCGATATAATCCGCCGCCATGCCCGTGAACTTCTTATCGCGGTCCAGGTATTCCACGGGAGGCCAGTCCGGATCAGACGCAGCAAGAATCACGGGATGTTCATCCAGCCATTCACGCTCCCTGGGCGTTAGTTGAATCCTTTTTGCTTTCTGTTCGCTGACAGGCGCAGTAATCGTAATCCACTTACGAAAGACCTGTTGTCTTTCCTCTTCTGTAATCGTGGCAAGCGCCTTGCTGAGCAGGTGATTCAACATTGGCCAGTCGCGGCGCGAAGCAAGGGCCAGTTTGTATGAGAATTCCGTCAGGCTGCTAATATGAAGATTGGTAATTTTCCACTTGCCGATTGCATAAGAAGTGGTAGCCAGGTTTAACACCCCGGCATCCGCCTCGCCAGTAGATATTCTACCCAACAGGGTGTGTACATCGTCGGCCATTCGAAGTTCTATTTGCGGATGGTGTTCACGCAGGAATTCATTAATGCCAAAACCTTTGATGGTAAGAAGATACCTGCCATGCAGCTCCTCCAGTGAAT
>JBECLA010000079.1:0-17341 GCA_040235565.1 Thiohalomonadales bacterium
TTAACGACAAAAGGGTGTCGTGGACATGTATGAGGTACAACAGTTATTGTCTAGCCAAATCTGAGAAACTCCTCACTTCGAGAGTAATGTCCACATAAGCTATTGATCAACCAGAGGAATAAATAAGCTTGCTTACTTATTATAACAAGTTATAATAAGAATACTTTACAGTAATTCCCAAATAAAAAGCAGTGAAGTGACCGAAGTAAATATCGATTTAATGTTCGCCATCATTGCCGTTATGTGTGCCGGCGTGTTGCGTGGATTTTCTGGTTTTGGAGTGGGAATGGTGCTTGTGCCAGTCCTGAGTCTGATTTTTGATCCTGTTGTTGCGGTTTTAACAGTCGTGTTACTGGAATGTATCCCCAGTATTCAGTTATTACCTACTGCGGTTAAAATTTGTGATTGGCGGACTGCTTTACCGATTTCGCTATTAGGGATGCTCACGGTCCCAATTGGCTCGTTATTGTTAATTCATGCTGATATTGAAATATTGCAGACATCTATTGCCATAATCGTGATCACTGGCGTATTGGTACTTGCTACGGGCTGGCGTTTTACAGGCAATCTGTCAGTCTACTCCTCGGTTTCGACAGGAGCTTTAAGTGGCCTCATCAGTGGTGCCATTGGTCTGGGTGGTCTACCAGTTGTGTTGTATTTTTTATCGAGTAAGTTATCAGCCGAATCTGCTCGAGCAAGTATAGTTGTATTTCTAATGTTTACTATGATTGTCTCCTTGATTACGTACGGTGTTCATGGGTTGTTTACCACTAATATAGTTATCCGTACACTTTTATTTGTGCCACCTTTTGTCATTTCCATTGCAATTGGCGGCTGGTTGTTTGAGCGTTTACCGGAAACTGTTTTTCGCCGTGTGGCGTTACTTGTGTTGGGATGTGTTGGTGTGATAACGCTTATAAAATGAAGAAATTAATCCTGATTTTCATTGTTGTTGCAGTTTCCGATTATGACCAGTCACTCCATTCAGAAAAACTACACTGGACAACACGGGCGGATGCACTGGTTACCGCATTACCTGCTATTGCAGAGACAGTCAGGATGACAGTTTTGATTCTATTGTCAGTTCGACACTTACGAAATGCTTAACTCACCGAAAAATTTTGATTTTGACAACATTTAGATCGAACTACATCACAGGGTTCTATTATGGTATTACGGGAATTAATCAGTCAGAGCCATGACCTGCGTGAGCAGATCAAGCAACTCAATGCCCAGAAGTCGGGATTGGAAGATCAATTAAAAACCATTGAAGGTGAAATAAAACAAAAACTTGATGAATCGGGCGAGGATTACGAAAGTCTGTCAGAAGAAGAATTCCAGTTATTAATGGAAAAACAAGGTGATCCGATGCAATTAACCGTTGAAATCGTCTTTGCATGTGATCAACAACAGATTATCAGAGAAATTCAGCTGCCACGTAATGCCACAATCGAAGACGGGATTATGCTTTCAGGAATTCTCGACAAGTATCCCGAGATCGACCTGGTTAAAAATAAAGTCGGAATCTTCGGCCAGATCAAGCCGGTTACTGAACGATTAAACGATGGAGACCGAATCGAAATCTATCGTCCAGTCATCGCAAAATAACTGGTTTTATCCATATCACCCAATAATAAAGCTGGCATAAACAATATCCGGCATAAAAAAACACATACACATCGAAAATTTAGTACCTGTTCTACTTGTATTAGCTCCGGGTTTGCTGTCAACGAGTCAGCTAGAAATTGTGGTGCATAATATTTCAGCGCGCACCAAAATCAATCATTTTCGCTATTTTGCCTTAACCGCCTGTCAGCGGGTTAACCCGGAAATTATCTAATAAAAATAAACACATAGTAAGTCATACGATTTTTTTTCTCGCTCTGGCATAGCGAATGCACAGTTATATACGTGTAAGCATGACAGGTTATAACAAGTTTAACGGGTCATGGGTAAAGTCTTTAAATATTCTTTAGCGTAAGGAGAGAAAAAAAATGAAAGTGTTACACCAAGTAATTCTTACGGTGACGGCATGTATCGGGATGGTTTCCGTTGTGCAGGCCGAAACTATCCGTATTGCAGTGGGGCACCAGAGTAAATGTACCGATACCTATTCAGCGGGCATTATTCTGAAAGAGCTCAACCTGATCCAGAAATATTTACCGAAAGACGGCAAGTATAAGGACGTCAAGTTTGAATTCGACTGGAAAGATTACTCATCCGGTTCGCCGATTACCAACCAGATGCTTGCCAACAAGCTGGACTTTGGTGTCATGGGTGATTACCCGCTCATCGTCAACGGTGCCAAATTTCAGGCCACCAAGAGTCTTGAAACCTTGTACGTTGCTGGTACCGGCTATAACGAAAAGGGTTCCGGGAATGCCATTGTGGTACCGGTCAAGTCTGATGTACAAACTCTGGCTGATATGAAGGGCAAGTCTATTTCCGTACCAGTGGGTAGTGCGGCCTGGGGAATGACACTGAAAGCATTGCAGGACCTGGACATTAAAGACGTCACCATCAAGAACCAGAGCCCACCTGTAGGTGCAGCCAATATCGCGCAGGGTAAGATTGATGCGCATGGCGATTTTTGTCCCTGGTCTGAAATCATGGAATTTCGTGGTACCGGTCGCAAGATCTTTGATGGTAGTGAGGCCGGTGTCCCTTATCTGCACGGTGTCGTGGTACGTAAAGACTATGCAGAAAAATATCCGGAAGTTGTTGTGGCATTCATGAAGGCCGTGATTGCAGCAGGCGATTGGGTCAGGAAGGACCCCGTAATGGCGGCGACCAAGCTTGAGAAGTGGACCGGTGTAGAGCGTGAAGTTCAGTACCTCTACTTCAGTAAAGGCGGTGCCTTAACACTGGATCCGACGATCAAACAGGCCTGGGTCGATGCGCTGAAATTTGATCACACTGTACTGGTTAAAGAAAAGGCAATCCCACCGCTTGATTTCGATAAATGGATTGATGACAGCTACATTCGCAAGGCGTACAAGGAAATGGGTCTTGATTATGAAAAGGACCTGAAATACACCCACGTTGCAAAAGTAGAAAACATGAAACTGCCACCAGCTGAAATCTGGCACAAGAGCAAAGGTATAATCAGCTATAAAAGCGTGACTGCCATGCTGGACGATGCCAAGAAATTCAAGAAAGACGGCAGCTTGCGTTCTACCTACGTGTATGACGACACAACAGGTCTGAAGATTTTTGGCAAGGTCGCAACTTACGTTAAAAGCAATGACGGGAAGTTGATTACATTCATGCGTAAGGCGGATGCCGACAAGTATGTGGCATCAAACGGCGGATCAATTGTAGTCGCCGAGGTGTTTGCCGAGAAGACTGAACTGGCATCAGCAAAATAGTAACCAATAGTACCTGGCTGGATCGCCAGCCAGGTACATCTGTTACTGATAGTAGTTTTATCTAACCAGGAGAACACGATGGAACACGGGTTAGTCAGCAATCTATATGACGAAACTCATCCGCCCAAAAGCTTGCAGGATTCGGATCAAGACAACATGACCGAAAGCAAAGTTGCGATTGAATCAGAAACATCAAATGATAAAGAACTGAACCAGGTAAGTAAGATCGCAAAATATTTCAAGGGTCTGTCCTGGGACAAATTCATTATCGGTACGCTGGCCATCATCGGCGCACTATTAGTCTGGCAGACACTTTCATATTACCAGGTCAAATTCATAGTCAGTTTTGAAAATATTCCGACACCCATCAAGGTGGGTGAGCAATTCATGACATTGATTGTGACAGCAGAATTTTATAAACATATCGGTGTTTCATTACAGCGAATTGGTATTGGCTTCAGCCTTGCGTCTTTTTTCGGCGTTCTGATTGGCATCCTGATGGGGCGTTCAAGAATTATCGCCGGCATCATGATGCCTTATATCGAGATATTACGTCCGATTCCCGCAGTTGCCTGGATTCCATTGGCGATCCTGATTATGCCAACGGAAGAATCCAGCATCATCTATATCACCTTTCTGGGCGCATTTTTCCCGATTGTGTTGAACACTGTACATGGTGTGGAACAGACGCCCGAATCCCTGGTGCGTGCCGCAGAATCACTGGGTGCAAATAAGCGGGCCATATTGTGGCACGTGATTTTACCCGGTGCCTTGCCCAGCATCATGGCCGGTCTCGCCATTGGTATGGGAGTCGCCTGGTTTTCATTATTAGCGGGTGAAATCATCAGTGGCCAGTATGGTATCGGCTACTTCACCTGGAATTCATACTCCCTTGTTGAATATCCCAACATCATCATTGGTATGCTGGTGATCGGTGGCTTGGGTACGTTATCAACCTGGCTGGTAAAAAAAGCGTCGGTACCGGCACTTCGTTGGCAGGAGCATAAGGACTAATGAAAGATTATCTGAAGCTGGCCTTTTACGTGAGTCGCCATCACTGGAAACTCGTTTTGTTGAGCAGTGTAGGGTTTATGGTGCTGTACTATACTGGTCTGTTGCTGCTCACCATGCTGCGCTTTAGTGAAATTCCGAACTATGTCGTATTCCATCCCGTGTTCGAAGTGTACGGCCTGATTCTCTCTGGAACTCCATCCCTCAGTGATGCCATTCCGATCTTGATCGATGAACCCTGGTTCGAAACGGGCTATAAAAACCCTGCTTATTACGGAGTGGCCACCTGGAGCTTTATGCTGATACCACCCAAGATGTTACTGGTATTTTTGATGGGACTTTTGCTCGGTGTTTTTACGGCAACCATCCAGTATGCAAAAAAACAAAGCTGTCAAATCAAGACCGACAAACGCCTGGTGGCTACAGCCGGTGTCAGTTCGACATTTATCAGCCTGACCAGCGCTACCCTAACCTGGGTCGTATGTTGTGCCACACCTTCCTGGTCTGTGGCATTGGCTATGCTGGGGATGAGCGCTTCAATAGCCCTCTGGCTGGAGCCGCTCGGTAATGTGTTAACGGTAACAGCATTGTTGCTGATGCTGATAGTTATTTATTTTCAACTCAAGCATATCATGCAAAGTGACACAGTTAGTGCGGGTCACGCATAGAAAAAAGACTATTTATATAAAAGGCAAATGAAAATGGACGAGACCATCAATGTGGGTGTAGTGAATGAGGCGCCGCGGTCATTCAAGCAGGATATGCTGCCGCCCCTGAGCAAACCACATATTAATAAACATCCGACGACAAAAGGCCATGTGAAGATTGAAAACGTCGAGGTTGACTTTGGGCAAGGCGTGCTAGCGGTACAGGATGCGAACCTGGAAATCAAACCCGGTGAGTTTGTTTGCTTGCTTGGGCCTTCCGGTTGCGGCAAATCAACCCTGATGAATACCGTCGCCGGTTTTGTAAAACCCACTTCCGGCTCGGTAACGGTGGATGGCGAAAGGGTGAAAAAACCCGATCTCGATCGTGGCATGGTGTTTCAACAGCATTCTTTATTCCCCTGGAAGACCGTCTGTGAAAACGTGGCTTTTGGTCCATTGATGGCCAAGAAAGGCAAGGTTGAGGCGCAGAGCATTGCCAGGACATTTGTCGAAATGGTGGGTCTGTCGCAATATGAAAACAGTTTCCCAGGCATGTTGTCCGGCGGAATGAAACAACGAGTTGGTATTGCCCGCGCGCTGGCAAACTATCCTAATGTACTTCTGATGGACGAACCTTTTGGTGCACTGGATGCCCAGACCCGCGCCATGATGCAGGAGAACCTGCTACAGATATGGGGCGAATTCGGCATTACTGTGATCTTTGTCACGCACGATATCGATGAGGCCGTATTCCTGGCTGATCGGGTCGTGGTGATGAGCGCAAGTCCGGGTCGACTGATTGCCGACATCAAGGTTGACTTACCGCGTCCGCGTCATACCTCGATGGTGACCACAGAAACCTATATCGAGACCAAAAAGAAATGCATGGACCTGATCCGGGAAGAATCCATTCGAGCCTTCGAATTACAAAGCAGAAAAGCGCAGGCGGGTTAAAAAGCGATAATCATGCAATCAAAACGATACAACAAGTACCTGGTTTCATCACTGATTCTGTTGATGGGCGCAATCCTGCTGGGGATGAGTCTGCATTATCTGTATGACAGCAATGATGTATTACACCAGGCCAGGATGAATTATACACAAGAGATCAGGGTAGACGGGCTGATCGATCATAAAAATCAACCACTCACGCAAACAACCTTAACAAACCAGTGGTCGTTCGTGTTTTTTGGGTTTACTAATTGCCCCGATGTTTGTCCTGCTACGTTCTATCAATTGGTACAGGTTAGTCACTTGCTTAAAAAGCAAAAGCCGGCTGACAGTCCGGCGCGTTTCTATTTTGTGAGTGTCGATCCGGCACGGGATAAGGAAAAACTCGCTGACTATGTCAATTATTTTGATCCTGCCTTTGTAGGTGTCACCGGCAATGTTCAGAGTATCGAAAAATTTGAGAAGCAGTTCGGTGCTTTCCACCGTTACGACAAGAAGAACAGTTCAGGTTATTACACGGTACAGCACAGCGCCGATGTCTTTTTAATCGCGCCTAACGGAAGGCTGACTACCAGGTTTACGCCGCCTCTGGATATTAACCTCCTGGTGGAACAGTTTTCTGAGCTGGTCAAACAATACAACAAGGTAACGGTCTAGGTTGAGTGTTGAAACGAAACCAATACGCATCGATTTTTGTCCTGTTTTCGGGAGTGGCTATGCAGACGCCTGCTGACACCATTGATACAACAGGACAGGAACCGTATGAGCAATGCGGCTACTGCCATGAATACGATGGAAATTCGAAAATGGCTATTTATCCGCGCCTGGCCGGACAAACCGCGCAGTACCTGCAAAAACAATTACGCGACTTTCGCAGCGGTAAACGCAAGGGCACCATGACCGCAACGGCTGAATTACTTTCTGATGAAGAGATACATATCGTTGCTGAGTATTTTTCCGGTCAGCCGGTTAACAACAACCAGGATGTCGCGCTCAAACCTGACCAGACAAAATCTGCGAAACAGCTGGTGGAACAGGGCGATCCAAAACGCAATCTTCCTGCCTGTATCAGTTGTCATCAGCCATGGGCCATGGGCAAGGACATGATTCCAAGACTTGCTGGCCAGCATATCGACTATCTGTTGAACCAGTTAAAGAAGTTCAAGACCGGCCAGCGAACTAACGATGGAAGCGGGCAAATGCCTGCCATCAGTGAGCAACTGACCGAGCTGGAAATGCAAATCCTTGCTCAATACCTGGCCAGCCTGACTCCATCCGATGCATCATCAAAATTAGATTAGAGAGGCGGAAATGTTCAGGAAAAAACTATATGAAACAATAAGTAATAGTGATTTCCGTGCCTCATTTCAATCGGAACAGGCTGCTCTTGACTCCTGCAATCATAAACATATAATGACATGTTATAACAAGTCATTACGAGTAGATACGATGAGTGCCGAAAAGACCAAAGAGAAAACCGTTCGTAACGAGTCAATGCAGCCCCTGTATGCGCAGATCGAGGAAATCCTGAAGCAGCGCATTATGGATGGTGACTACGAGGTGCATGAACGCCTGCCTTCGGAAAGCGAAATGATGAAACTGTTTGGTGTCAGTCGCATCACGGTTCGCCAGGCCTTGCGTGATTTACATACCGAAGGACTGGTGTTCAGCGTGCAGGGCAAGGGCACTTTCGTTTCCCGACCCAAAGCGGTGCAGGACATTCAACGCCTGCAGGGTTTTGGTGAAGCTATGTCTCCCCAGGGTTATGAGACCTCGGCACGCGTAATCAGCGTGCAGGAAGTTCGCCCAACCCAGGAGGTGGCCGATGCACTGGAGCTCGGACGTAATACCAATGTGATCGAATTGATCCGGATTCGTTACTTGAATCGTGAACCCATTTCGCTCGACGCCAGTTATTTTCCGCGCGATATCGGTCAGGGTCTGCTAGGTCGAGATCTGACCCAGGATATTTTTCCCATGCTGGAAAATGAATTCGGTGTGGGTCTGGGTTATGCAGAACTTAAAATCGAGGCCATCGGTGCGGACAAGGACTTGTCGGAGCACCTTAACGTGGAAACGACTTCTCCCATATTACGTATTCATCGACTGGTTTATTCGGGGGCCGGTCGTCCGATTGATTTTGAATATTTATCGTACCGAGGAGATGCGTTCCAGTACCAGGTACGCGTCGAACGTAATTAAACACAAACTAGTTGAGATAGGATCATGAATGCTGAAACAACTCACGATGAAATGCTGGAAGTCGATGTTCTGGTCATTGGTGGCGGTACCGCTGGACCAATGGCTGCGGTTCGCGCCAAGGAGAAAAATCCGAAACTGAAAGTCGCTGTGCTTGAAAAGGCAAATGTGAAACGCAGTGGTTGTATCAGCATGGGAATGGACGGCTTGAACAACGCAGTGATTCCCGGTCATGCCACCCCGGAACAGTACGTCAAGGAAATTACTATAGCCAATGACGGCATTGTCAACCAGAAAACCATCATGGCCTATGCAACACGAAGCTATGACATGATCAATACCCTGGATGACTGGGGCGTAAAATTCGAAAAAGACGAGACCGGTGATTACAACGTGAAAAAAGTCCACCATATGGGTACGTATGTATTGCCCATGCCGGAAGGGCATCACATGAAAAAGATCCTCTACCGCCAGTTGCGTAAAAAACGTGTACAGGTCATCAACCGTTTCATGGCCACCCGCTTATTCAAGGGTAAGGATGGTCGAATCGCCGGTGCTCATCTGGTCAATCCGCGCACCGCCGAGACGGCCGTCATCAAGGCAAAAACCGTGATTCTGTGTACCGGTGCAGCCGGACGTTTGGGCCTGCCATCCTCAGGATATCTGTTTGGTACCTATGAAAACCCGACCAATGCTGGTGATGGATACAGCATGGCCTATCATGTCGGTGCTGAATTAAGTGGTCTTGAGTGTTATCAGATAAATCCTTTGATCAAGGACTATAACGGGCCAGCCTGTGCATATGTGACAGGACCCATGGGTGGTTATACCGCCAATGCCCAGGGTAATCGTTTTATTGAGTGCGATTACTGGAGTGGCCAGATGATGCTCGAGTTCTTCCGCGAACTGGAAGGTGGTCGCGGTCCGGTCTTCTTAAAGATCGACCACCTGGCCGAAGAAACCATTGAAGAGATTGAAACCATCCTGCACTCTAACGAGCGTCCGAGTCGCGGTCGTTTCCACGAAAGACGCGGTACCAATTACCGGGAAAAGATGGTCGAGATGCATATCTCCGAGATCGGTTTTTGTAGCGGTCACAGTGCCTCCGGAATCTGGACAGATGAAAACGCACGTACCACCGTTCCTGGTTTATATGCCGCGGGTGACTGTGGTTCGGTGCCCCATAACTACATGCTGGGTGCATTTGTGTATGGCGCGATTGCCGGAGAAGATGCCGCCGATTACTGCGCCGAACATGGCCATGCTGAAATAGATGAAGCGGAACTGGCTGCAGAAAAAGAGCGCGTTCTGGCACCCACCAAGGTCAAGGACGGCATTCCCCCCGAACAGATGGAATACAAGTTGCGCCGCCTGGTGAATGATTACTTGCAACCGCCCAAGGTGACTCGCAAGATGGAGATCGGCATGGAACGTTTTGCCGAGATCCGTTCCGAATTATCCATGTTGCAGGCTAGCGATCCCCATGAGCTGATGCGCGCGATGGAAGTGCAATTCATCCTGGACTGTGCCGAGATGGCAGCTGTTTCATCCATGTATCGTACCGAGAGTCGCTGGGGACTGTATCACTATCGTGTTGACTACCCTGAAGCGGATAACAGCGAATGGTTCTGTCATGTACAGACCTACAAGGGCGAGGATGGCATGCCTGCCTGTAAAAAACGTGAAATTGAACCCTATATCCTGGCGCTTGATGATGATGAGAAGCAGGCATATAACAAGTTGCGCATTGAAAAAAATACTGTTGAGGCTTAAAGGAGCAAGTAATGGCACTGACAACTAATTTAAGGCGGGTTCCGGTGACAGTTGATACCGATGCCTGTATCGCAGACAAGGGTTGCACTGTGTGTGTCGATGTCTGTCCACTGGATGTACTGGCGATTGCCGATGACAAGAGTACAGCTTACATGAAATATGATGAATGCTGGTATTGTCTGCCGTGTGAAACGGACTGTCCCAAGGACGCGGTCAAAGTGGAAATACCTTATTTACTACGTTAATAGCGGAGTTGGTTATGAGTTTAATGTTTGAAGAAGCCCCGGAACTCGATGATGTTGTCTCGCGTTTGAGTGACACGGATGCCGAAGTACGAAGCGTTGCGGTTATGGACCTGCGCGAACTGGACGAAGCCGAGGCGATTCCGCTGGCTATCAAGGCGATCGCCGATCCTGATGCAGGAGTACGCCAGGAAGCGGCCCAGGTTATGGATGAATACACCGGTCCCGAGATTGCCCAGGCCCTGGTAGATGCCCTGTCGGATCCCGATGAAGCGGTAAAAGAAGCCGCGGCCACCACATTGGCGGAAAACAAGAATGATGCAGGCGGGACGGTTTTCTTGAAGGCCATCGAAAGTGATGATCCATTTGTCAAAGCCTCCGTCCTGCGTGCCATTCGTGCCTTACGTATTCCGGAAGTGCAGGGCGCGGCACTGGAATGTCTGGAGCATGCTGATCCGGTGGTGCGGCGCGAAGCCGTTGGTGTATTGGCTTATCTAAAAAATGATGATGTGCTAATGGCGCTGACCAATGCGGCGCGCAAGGATAGTGACGAGATGGTACGCAAAGTTGCTATGGGTTCGCTGATTTTCAGTAAAACCGATAAGGCAGCCGAGACACTGATCGATGGTTTAAAGGATCAAAACTGGCAGGTACGTGAAGAGGCTGCCTTTGTGATCGGTAAAGCCGGGCAGGCTTCAGCAGTTGAAGCCCTGATCGATGCCATGAATGATGAATACTGGCAGGTGAGGATTAAGGCAGCAGGCGGTCTGGGGATATTAAAAGATCCCGCGGCAGTGGACGTGCTGGGGCAGGCCCTGTCATTCAATATCAGCAACCTGCGTAAGGAAGCGGCCGCCGCGCTGGGTGAAATTGCGGATAACAGTGCCTTACCATTTTTAAATGCGGCCAAAGAAGATGCCGATCCGGATGTTCGCAAAATGGTGAACTGGGCCATTGACCGGATCAACTGTGCAAACGCGTAAACAGGAGATTAAAGAACATGGCTTTTGTAGTAGCAGACGGGTGTGTACGTTGTAAATTTACTGACTGTGTGGAGGTCTGTCCGGTTGACGATTGTTTCCGTGAAGGCCCTAATTTCCTGGTTATCGATCCAGTGACCTGTATCGATTGTGGTTTATGTGTCCCGGAGTGTCCGGCGGAAGCTATCTTCGCACTTGAGGATGTCCCCGAGGAACAGAAGGAATACATTGCCATCAATGCCGAACTGGCCCCGCTATGGCCGGGCATTAATGCCGCGACCGATCCGCTTGAGGAGGCAGATGACTGGGTGGACGTAGCCGGCAAGTTGCAATACCTGGAACGCTAGAACAGAGGCGGAGAGTCTGACTTGGCTGAGTACCTGGTACTGTTGTTTACCACGATTTTTGTCAATAATCTGGTGTTGTCGCGCTTTCTTGGTTTATGCCCGTTCATGGGTGTCTCCAAGAAGGTCGAGACCGCCATGGGCATGGGCCTGGCGACAGCATTCGTGTTAACCCTGTCTTCGGTATTAAGTTATCTCGCCAATGAATTTATTCTGCAGCCTTTTGGTCTTGAATATCTGAAAACCGTCACCTTTATTTTGTTGATCGCTGTGGTGGTGCAGGCGACCGAGATGATCGTGCACAAGACCAGTCCCTTGTTGTATAACGTGCTGGGTATCTACTTGCCGTTGATCACCACCAACTGTGCTGTGTTAGGTGTGGCCTTATTAAATGTGCAGGAAGGCAATGACTTCATCAAATCCGCCCTGTACGGTTTCGGTGGTGCAGCCGGTTTCACCCTGGTGATGATCTTGTTTTCTACCATACGTGAACGCCTCGAACTGGCAGATGTCCCATTGTCGTTTCGTGGTGCACCCATCGCACTCATCACCGCAGGTTTCATGTCTGTCGCCTTCATGGGCTTTTCCGGTATGGCATAAGACAATGATTGCGGTGCTGATTCTTGGTTCGCTTGCTTTACTGTTTGGCCTGGTTCTGGGTTATGCAGCGATCCGCTTCAAGGTGGAGGGGGATCCCATCATTGATCAAATTGATGCCCGTCTTCCCCAGACACAATGTGGTCAGTGCGGCTTTCCCGGTTGTCGACCCTATGCCGAGGCTATCGTCAATGACCAGGCGGAGATCAATCAATGTCCGCCTGGTGGGGAAGCCGGGATGCAGGCCCTGGCGGATCTACTGGGACGCGATCCCCTGCCACTCAACCCGGAAAACGGCGTGGCCGATGATGGGCCACCCAAGGTAGCCATTATCAATGAACGAACCTGTATTGGTTGTACCAAGTGTGTACAGGTCTGCCCGGTGGATGCTATTGCCGGTGCCGCCAGGCACATTCATACCGTGCTGGATCGTTACTGCACTGGTTGTGAATTATGTTTACCACCATTGTGCCCGGTAGAGGAGTGTATTGTTATGGTCCCGGTTGAACAGGATATTCAATCCTGGAAGTGGCCTAATCCAGAAAAACCCGGACAGAGTGCCGCCGCATGAAAAAACTGGCACGTTTTAAAGGCGGGATCAAACTACCTGGATTTAAAAGCCTGTCCAACCAGGCACCGATTCGCAACGTTGTGCTGCCGGAAAAATTAATTATCCCGTTGCGCCAGCATATTGGTGAAGCTGCCACGCCCGTTGTCGAGGTGGGTCAAGGTGTTTTAAAAGGTCAGTTGATTGCCACCAGCCAGGCCTTTATCAGTGCACCCATCCATGCCAGTTCATCGGGTCGTGTAGTTGAAATTGGTAAGCACCCGGTGGCCCATCAATCCGGTTTGGCGGAACCCTGTATCGTGATCGAAACCGATGGCAACGATACCTGGCACCCTGACTGCCATGTTGACCGACCCGTTGAGGTATTAACCAGTGACGCTATTCGCAGCACGATCAAGCAGGCCGGTATTGTCGGGCTTGGGGGGGCGGTGTTCCCCTCGGCCGCCAAGCTAAAACCCACTCGTCCTATCGATACCCTGATCATCAATGGCGTCGAGTGTGAGCCCTATATTACCTGTGACGATGCCGTGATGCGTCACTATGCGAACCAGGTGCTTGAAGGGGTACTTATCCTGCGTCGCCTGATTGACCCGGTTGAGGCCATAATTGCAGTAGAAGATAACAAGCCCGAGGCTATTGCAGCGCTTGAGTCCGCTATTGATCGTTTTAAATCAGATAACCGGGGCCAGGTGAATACCATTCGCGTGGTTGCCGTACCGACCATTTTTCCTGCTGGCGGAGAAAAACAGTTAATCAAGGTGCTGACAAACAAGGAAGTTCCACAACACGGCTTACCTTATGAAGTCGGCGTGGTTTGTTTGAATGTTGGTACCACGGTAGCGATTTACAATGCCGTGTTCAAAGCCGAGCCCCTGGTGTCGCGTATTGTCACCGTGACCGGTGAAGCTGTACCACGACCCGGCAACTATAAAGTATTAATCGGTACACCGGTTGAACATCTATTAGGCCAGGCTGGCGTGTCCAATTTGGATATGGCGCAACTGAAACCACAGTTAATTATGGGCGGGCCGATGATGGGGCAAACCTTGCCGCACGCGCAGGTGCCCATCGTCAAGGCGGCCAACTGCATCCTGGTGAAGAACTATAGCAAACAGGTGATGCCACCCAGCATGCCCTGTATACGTTGCGGTGCCTGTGCCGCGGCCTGTCCAATACAATTGTTACCGCAGCAGCTTTACTGGCATGCCCGTGGCAACCATTTTGAAAAACTGGAGCATTACCATCTGGCGGACTGTATCGAATGCGGTTGCTGTTCGGTGGTGTGTCCGTCACGCATCCCCCTGGTGCAGTACTTTCGCTATGCCAAGTCGGAGTTCCGCGATCACACCATTAAGGCCCGCTTTGCGGATCAATCCCGTGTCCGGATGCAGGCAAGGGAGGCGCGCCTGGAGCGAATCAAACGCGAACAGGAAGGGCGCAAGGCCCGGCGTCGTGCCGAGCGTAAAAAGAAAAAGGCTGCCGATCAACCAGCCACCTCAACCTCCCATTTGGACACAACCAAATCCGAAGAAAAGAAACCGGCTAAAACGAAACAGGCTTCGGTCGGGTGAGGCTGACAATGACATCGTCAACTCCAAACAGCTCACCCTTTGTTCCCTCCAATGCCTCAGTCGCCCAGGTGATGGGCACAGTACTATTGGCCCTGGTCCCGGGTATAATTATATATATAGTATTGTTTGGTTGGGGCTTGCTGAACAATATCCTGATCACCACACTTAGCGCCCTGGTCTTCGAATGGCTGATGTTAGTCCTTCGTGACCGGCCGGTGCGCGTGTTCCTGCTGGATGGTAGCGCTGTGGTAACGGCGGTGTTACTTGCATTGACTCTGCCACCACTGGCGCCGTGGTGGATCCCGGCGCTGGGCAGTTTCATTGCTATTGTGGTGGCCAAGCATCTTTATGGAGGCATCGGTTACAATTCGTTTAACCCGGCCATGGCGGCCTATGCCGTATTGCTGGTTTCCTTTCCCCTGGAGATGAGCATCTGGGTTGCGCCCCAGGCACAACTGGGTGAATCCCTCGATATCCTTCAACACTGGCAGTACCTGTGGAGCGGTACCCTGCCGGCCAGCACCAATATCGATGCATTGTCTTCCGCCACCCTGCTGGATCACATGCGAACCGAAGTAGCCCAGGGTAAATCGTTGGCACAGGTTCAGGAAAGCGCGACGTTTGGACTGTTTGCCGGGTCAGGTTATGAATGGGTCAATCTGGGGTTCCTGGCAGGTGGGCTATTCCTTCTCTATAAGAAACTCATCAGCTGGCACATTCCGTTTAGTATGTTAATCGCCCTGGCTATGATCGCAGGAATTTGTTACCTGATTGATCCCACACAGTTTGCCAGCCCCCTGGTACATCTATTCAGCGGTGCTACGATCCTGGGTGCGTTTTTTATTGCCACTGACCCGGTCACGGCCTCCACCACGCCGCTTGGTCGCATCATCTATGCCTGCGGAATTGGTTTATTAACGTATGTGATACGTAACTGGGGTGGTTACCCGGACGGGGTCGCTTTTGCTGTGCTTTTGATTGGCCTGACGGTACCGTTACTGGATTATTACACTGCACCCAAAGTGTACGGTGCGCGGGCGGGTTATGAAAAGTCTTGAACTCACTCCGGACATTTTTTCCTCGGGGGTCTTGCTGGCTATCACCGCACTGCTGGGCACGGCACTCATGGTGGCCGTTAACTGGCATAGCCAACCCTATATCGAAAAAAATGAACACGAAGTATTATTAAAAACCATCAACTCGGTGTTACCAGAAAACAACTACGATAACAATATCATAGATGACACGCTGCAGATAAAGGATCCAGCCATGCTGGGTAGCCGCGATCCCGTTACGATTTACCGGGTACGCAGACAGGGTAAACCGGTGGCGGCGGTGTTAAGTGTGGTAGCTCCCGATGGTTACAGCGGTCCTATCGTGCTACTGGTGGGCATTAATTACGACGGTGGTGTGAACGGCGTACGAGTAGTCAGGCACAAAGAGACCCCCGGTCTGGGGGATGCTATCGAAATACGTCGCAGTGACTGGATTCACGGCTTTGATAATAAATCGCTCGATAATCCGGCATCAGCAGCCTGGAAAGTAAAACGTGATGGCGGGCAGTTTGATCAATTGACCGGGGCCACGATAACACCTCGTGCAGTGGTCAAGGCAGTGCACAAGGCACTGTTATTTTATCAGGCTAATCGTAAATCGATATTTGCTCGGGCAGAAGACAAGGAACAAGACTGAATGACCACCAAGAAAGGACTGGATATTATCAAACAGGGGTTGTGGTCAAACAACCAGGCCCTGGTTGCTTTACTAGGTTTATGTCCCTTACTAGCGGTGTCTTCTACCGCTATCAATGGTCTGGGGCTGGGCATTGCGACTATGGCTACCTTATTATTAACAAATACCATTGTATCCGGTATTCGACGTTGGGCTAAAAGCGAGATCCGTATCCCCATGTACGTGATCATCATTGCCTGCGTGGTTACTGTCATCGAATTGCTGATGAGTGCGCACTTTCACCAGTTGTATCTGGTGCTGGGAATCTTTGTACCCCTGATTGTCACCAATTGCGCGATCATCGGCCGCGCCGAGGCGTTTGCCTCAAAAAATCCTGTACTTCATTCTGCACTGGATGGGCTCATGATGGGGCTTGGCTTTACTGTTGTACTCACCATGCTGGGTATCATCCGCGAGGTCATCGGATATGGCACCATATTTCGCAATGCTGATCTGTTTCTGGGAGACTGGGCATCGGTTTTCACCATCACAGTGTTCCAGGATTACAAAGGATTCCTTTTCGTCATCCTGCCACCTGGCGCTTTCATGGGGTTGGCAGTCCTCATTGCTTTAAAGAACAAAATCGATCGTATGCATGGAGCGATCAGCGAATCCAGGTCACAAGTTGTGGCCAATTTGGATAGTAATCATCAGAATAGCAGCCCCGAGCCTGGTGTTTGAATTTGAATGGTTTTGAGAGTGAGGGGAGGTCAGAGCGTCGGATCCTGACTGGCCAGTATCCATTTACGCGTTTGCTGAAGGTTGCCATGTTCGCCCCGGTTATTGTGGCTGAATGATGGCATTGTCCCCAAAATGCTCTACATTGATTTTTCTAAATTGGGGAAGAACTCTAAATTAAATGAGAAATAGAATAGCGGAGAGCGAGGCCGCTCCGCACATCCCTGTACTCTCGTGGCATTTGTCCCTAAAGGGATTTCCTCCGGTCATGCTCCATGCACTTCAGGATTATTCGACCGCTACGCGGTCTCACCCTTCGGGCCGTCGTCGCTACGAGTCGCTTCGGCTATCCATTGCCTCTCGCGACACTTGTACATCCATGTACTTCGTCCGACGTTCTCCCTTCACACGCTTCGCGTGTTCGGTCGTCGACCCCCCGCGCCTTCGGCGTCCGGGAGTTCATATACAAATGCTCAAACGATACAAAAAAAGAGGCCCCTGAAGGGACCTCTTTGTTTTGTATGGCGGAGAGCGAGTCTGACAAAAACAAGTCGCATCCGGTCGCAATAGGGCGCAAACTGCCTGATATATAATGATTTTTGCCTGTGTGCCGCAATTCTCTGTATGCAATGTATCGCAATTAATAGCAATTAATGCTATATTTTATGTTGGGTACATTGT
>JBECLA010000008.1:0-25240 GCA_040235565.1 Thiohalomonadales bacterium
GGTATTGCCAACAAAGGCTTCTATCGTCGGATAAGTCATGCCGCCAAGTGTATCGGATTCGTGGTTACCAGAAAACGCCTGCACACTGGTGATTGACGCCAACGGGTTGTATCGCGTAGGGTTTTGACCAAAACAACAAAGGAAAACAACCATGCTCCCGATGCTGGATATCCCCCACGCCATTGCACAGGCCGGTGGTAATCCCGACCTGGCGAAGGAACTGTTCACGATGTTGTTGAAGGAACTGACGGAGCAAAAGAATAAATTGAATCAAGCCTTCAACAATGGTGACCAGCAAAGCTTATGGGATCATGCTCACAAAATTTACGGTTCCACTGCCTATTGCGGCGTGCCAGCCCTGAATAAAGCGGCCAGGGAACTGGAAGACGCCATCAAGGCGAAGACGAAAAATATTGAAAAGAAGATTCAGTCTGTTAACACAGCCATCGATGAATTACTTACGGATGGAGAAACAGCATTGGACCAGGAATGGCGATAACTATTAATTACTCGGGGCGTAAGACTTTCTACGCCCCTTTTATAAATATTCAATCACTATCTATTTCTCCGGCTGATACAATTTCATGTAAATGGTTCAGCACAATAAATAAAGTATGATTCCAAATGTTGCCATATTCAGATTACCAAATGGCAGCTATATCGGGCAACCTTCGTCCTTAATACCATCACAGTCATTGTCCTTGTTATCGCAGGAGACCTCGGGGAATTCATAGTCCGGTATGCTGCTGTAGTCATCAACCCAGCCCTGCGCACCCGTACAAACTTTCATCACACCTGCACATACGCCTGCTTGCTTGGTAGTTAAGGGAGCATCCAGCTGTACATCGAAAAATCCATCTAGATCGTTATCCCGGCCGTCACAACTGACTTCCGGTGTTTCATACCCCTCGAGTAAGCTTCTATCTTCAAACCACTGAGCAGTAGAACTCTCAATCGGTAATGGACAGAGGTACATAAGGAAATGTTTGAACGTCTCACCAGCATTCACTCCTCTGGCAAGAATATCATTCGAATTATTGATCTGATCTGCAAAGATAATAGATGGCGCGTTCCCGTTTGAGAAGACCGGGTTAAGATTAGAATATAATCCATCGGAAAATATCCATGGGGTAACGTCAGTTCCCACAATGTGTTCGAAATCATTAAGTGAACTGGCACCTAAAATATTCAGCTGTACTGGATTGGTCTCGCCTACAGGGAAATCCAGATAATAATATCCTTCACCTTCTAGTTCAGAGAACCCGCCCGATCCAATAACGGCCGAGAATAATGCGACCCTGTTGTTATTAATGCCAAATAAGCTTGTGCTGACATTAGGATAATATTCAGAGTACGGTAGACTGTTTGAGTCATAAAATGGGAACGAATAAATACCATTCTCAAGAATAAATGCCGTGTTGAGTTTATATTGACAATCATAATCCGGGCTAATCTCACACCAGTTATCATCAAACGCCGCCCAGTGCACTTGACCCACAATCGTACCTTGATCGTTGATATCCATTGGGTAGGTATCTGCTTCATTATCTATACCTCCACGCGGGGATTTCATCGGCGCATCTAAGTAGTTCAAAGAACATGTTTTTGCATCAAATACAAACCCTTTAAAATCTAACGATATATCGTCAAAGTAATTTCCGATATATTGTCCATTTTCGTTGAGATTATTAAATTCCCAACCGATCCCCGGGAGAGCATCCACATTAATATTACAACGTTGTATTGCAGTCAATACTATTTGTGAGAGTTTGCCGTAAGATAAAACTTCCCGCTTATTAGTCAACACAGGCGGTTCCGCCGTATTATAAGGAAGGGTAAGCCATGCAGCTTTATACTCTTCTGGAAGGCTTGCCACGGTAACGGGTAAGGTTGCATGATACTGTGTAACAATATTATTAACTGTAAGCTCGACCGTAGCGATACCACCGGATACCCCTGTTACTGTACCAGTCAAGCCAGTATTCGGTGCAACCGTGATGACACTGCTGTTTGTTGTATCCCATGTTAACGCATAACCATCCTGTAGCGTGTTTATAGTGGCTTCAAGTTGTATCGAATTTTCGCCCGTTTCGAAAGCAGGATTACTTGCCGTCACAATACAGCTGTGGGCAGGAGTGTCAGTCGAGCGTATAGTGACACATTGATCCTGTACTCTGATCGTTGCAAAAGCAGAAGCAACTACCTGACTATCAACAATCATGCTTGCAGTAATACGTGCCGGCCCTTGACCCACCGCATCCACAATCCCTGTTGCATTTACAGTCGAAACACCAATATCACTACTTGACCAAGTTATCGCACCTAGATCGACATATTCGTTACCGATCACACTTAGATTTGCAGTTTGTCCAACTTCCACACATAACAGATCTGGTGTGACAAACATGGCAGGACCATCATTATCTAACTCCTGGGCGAGAATTTCTTTGGTGGGGACTGCGTTACCGGTAACATCGAAACTGGTGTCAGTTATCTCAAACACCGCAGTGCCATTTTCAATATCCCCGTCATCTTCAAAGGCAAACAAAATAACGCTTTGAAAGACATCCCAATCATCTGGCTTAAATGTGAGTACTTCTCCCGATGCAAGCGTGAGATCAGCATCTCCTGATGCTCGACTGATTGTTCCCTCAACACCAATTTCAGGGGGGTAGCCGAGTTTAACCTTTAAAACTGCAGTTTCCCCCTCGGGTACGATAATAGACTCAACACTGGTGACGAATTGATTGGTAACATTGATTGGTGCATCTGCATGAGTGAATATCCAACAAGCTTCTTCACCCATGAGATCTACAACGAAGGGGGCCGCCCTTCCGGGACTAATGCCGGTTACATAAGGATTAGAAATCTCGGTTCCACTGAGCTTCACAATATGGGAATAATCATTTTGCCACTGAAGATCGCGTTCATTCAATACATTACCTGCCAAATCTCTGGGGATTGCCGTTAACTGTTGCGATTCTGAAACATTTAGCTTCAATGACATTGGCTGCACTTCCAGAGATGCGATACCACAATTCGCCTTGATACCACAAAGGGCGTCATTTAGGCCTTCACGAACAGCAAGCCCACTTTCTTCTACCCTCAATCCTTTCCTGGCACATTCGAATGCCTCTACCTCTTGTGCTGGATCGCCTGCGGAACATTGTTGGATTGCTTCATTAGTAAAATACACCAAAGCATCATCCAGGTTTTGCATCGCTGCAACCCGCAACTGGTCAAGAGAGCTACATTCGCTGGGAAAGCCTACATAACCCGTGCATTGTTTGGGGGGGTTGATGGTTTCTTCTTCGATATAAATAAAACCATCTACAAGCTCAATAGTTTTATATAAATCCACAACTTTAATGATTAGCAAATCAAAACGATAGTCGCTGCATTTTGTGATATCGTTTAATGTTTCAACAAGTCCCAGTGGGCCATAATATTTATCAAGAATATACTGATGCGCGCTTTCTTCAGTTACTTCCCATAAGCCGGCAGCGCTGAAGTGATCAAATTCAATGCTATATAGATTGCCATTCACTTGAGTGGGAAGAAGAGTCGAATCGACACCATTGCTTGCCACATGAATGCCCATTGGGAAGCCGGTACCTGCGAGTGGCGATTGCAACTCTATGGTCAGGGTAACGGGACTCTGAAACTGGTGTCCATCCGGTGCCATGTCAACCGCGGCAACAAATCCCGGGTCGAATACCAGGCCGGTAATCGAAAGAACCGGCGCAAGAGAAACCTGAATTTCTGCTGCGGTGCTACCTGCGGGGAATGTCAGCGTATAGATGGTACCATCCTGGCCAGTGGTGGTAATGGTACCACCAGTGGGAGGAATAACTGCTGTAACCCGGTTCTGTTCATCGATGGTGGTCTTAATGGCTGTCGCTGGAGGAGTAGAAGTCGTTGTGCTCGGCGTATCCCCATCCCCGCCTCCGCATGCGGACATAAATAAAGCAAGTACGATGATACAAACAGAAACGAAAAGATTATTTCGGCAAGTGATCTTCATCTCCCCTCCTTATGCTGATCTCCGCTCTGTCATTATCTGACAAGGCTTTACTGACATTTTTCTGGTTGTTGTTTCGAGGGGTAGATTGTTTTGCAATGTTTATATAGGAATGTGTTTTTATTTCCTCCTCATACAACCAAAATCAAATGACATAAACGATACCCAGCTTAATGTTGTAATACACTGATTAATATAGGCAATAGATGCGACACAATTTTGCATTAATGAAAAGAGAAATTGACACAAGTCAATGCATTCTTATGTTACAGATCAAGAAAAATAACAAATAAGAAATAGGTATGAACTTTCTAGTTGATCAGATGTGAAAGGTTTTCAGAAGTATTAGTGCTTTTGAATTAACAATAATACTCCGGCTATTGTAGGCCAGAATGACAAGACAAAGAAAAGTAGAGAGTGACTCGTTCAGGTTTTCACCAGAGTCACAAACGCCACCGCGTATTCCTGCTCATCAGCCAGACTGATATGTGATTCATTGATACCCTGCTCGGTCATAAACTCGGCAGCCAGCCCATTGAATTCCAGTAACGGTTTACCCTGTTCATCATGGACGACATTAATATGTTTGAGCGACAAACCATTTCGAAAACCGGTCCCCATTGCCTTGGCGGTCGCTTCCTTGGCGGCAAAACGTTTGGCAAGGTAGTGCGCCGGCCTGGTGGTTTGTTGATAACCGATCAGTTCGTGTTCGGTCAGAATGCGGCGCGCAAACCGCTCGCCATGTTTGTCGAGACTTTGCTGCATGCGCGCGATGCGTACAATGTCAGTGCCGATGCCGTAGATCATTGCCGGATCATCCCCCGCGCGCTTCGATCATCAGGCGTTTCATTTCCGCCACAGCTTCGGGCAGGCCGGTGAAGAGACTGCGCGCAATAATCGCATGACCAATATTGAGTTCCCGTACCCCGGGCATCGCCGCGATCGCCTGCACATTATGATAGTGCAAACCGTGGCCGGCATTGACCTGCAGACCGGACTCCAGTCCCAGTTCGACGGCCTGGGCGAGCCGGTTGAGTTCTTTTTGTTGTTCAGTGTCATTGGTGGCATCGGCATAGTGGCCGGTATGTAATTCAATCACCGGTGCACCGCAGTCTGCTGCCGCACTCACCTGTTCGGGATCGGCATCGATGAACAGGGATACCCGCACGCCAGCCCGGGCCAGGCGTTCGCAGGCTTCCGTGATACGGGCTTTTTGTCCGGCAACATCCAGACCGCCTTCAGTCGTAAGTTCTTCGCGCCGTTCCGGCACCAGGCAACAATCCGCCGGTTGGATGCGCTCAGCGATATCGAGCATTTCCTCGGTCACGGCCATTTCCAGGTTCATCCGGGTCTGTAATATGTTAATCAACATTTCCACATCCCGATCCTGGATATGGCGCCGATCTTCGCGCAGATGGAGAGTAATGCTGTCCGCGCCGGCCTGTTCGGCGGCCAGTGCCGCCTGAATCGGCTCGGGATAACGCGTGCCGCGGGACTGACGCAGGGTCGCGACGTGATCGATATTCACGCCAAGGAAAACGGGATCGGACTGAGCCATGAGATCGCCTTTATCTATAAGGATCGTTGTCGCTGAAAAAGTTCGCGTGATTTTAACGGCCGCTCGCCCAGATGAACAGCCAACGCCGCCCGCATCAGGCGTTTGGCCTCCTGCCGTACCTCGGCGTTGGAATAATCTTCCTTGCCAATTGCCAGCAGGGTCTGCCCCTGTATGATAATACCGTCCTCTTCCTGGCCGGTCGAACAGACTGGGCCCCGTTCCAGTAAATAGTGGTAACGAGTGACGGGATCGATTGCCTCACCACTCATCACATCATGATCCAGGATCAAACCATAGCCGATTTCCTGCAACAAACGTTGCTCGAACATGCGCAGGATCGGTTCCGCATCATCCTGTTCGGCCAATGATGCCAGTGAGGTGATATAGATCTCAAATAGTGCCGGATGGGCATCACCGCGTTGTAACAGGCGCATTAATAGTTCATTCAGATAAAAACCGCTGAGTAACACTTCTCCGTTCAACGGTGGCGGTATCCCGGCCGCTTCTACCCCGCTCAAGGTCCCCAACTCACCCTGACCGCTCCACGACAACAGTAATGGCGTAAAGGGTTGTAATAGATTGGCGTAGCGGGACTTGCTGGTCCGCACGCCACGTGCCACCAGTCCAAGACGACCATAGTCATGACTGAAAATTTCAACCAGCAAGCTGGTATCCCGATAGGGCCGTGTATGCAACACATAGGCCGATTGCAGTGAGATATGTTTGGGATTCGAGCCACTCATGGCGCGGCCGCGCTATTTAAATTCGTCGTGATAGCCGAGACTTTGCAGGGCACGCTCATCATCCGACCAGCCTTCTTTCACCTTGACCCACAATTCCAGAAACACCTTTTTCTCAACCAGTTGTTCAATATCATGCCGCGCCTCCTCGCCGATGGCTTTAATACGTTCTCCCCCCTTGCCGATGATGATCGCTTTCTGGTTTTTACGTTCCACCCAGATCACCGCATGGATCTTCACCAGCCCCTTGTCTTCCTTGAAGCGCTCAATTTCCACGGTTGAGTCATACGGCAATTCCTGCCCCAGGCGCCGCATCAGTTTTTCACGTACGATCTCCGCCACCATGAAGCGTACGCTGCGATCGGTAACCTGGTCTTCCGGAAAATACGGCGGTGATTCATCCAGGAATTCCCGGATGTGGCTTTCCAGTACCTCAAGACTGGTACCTTTCAGTGCCGACACGGGTATGATGTGTTTGAAATCGTATTTGCCCGCCACTTGCTGCAAGTACGGTAACAGCGTTTCCTTGTCATCCAGTTTGTCGACTTTATTCACCACGAGGATCACCGGCACCTGGCTTTGGAGCAGGCGTTTGAGCACCAGATCATCTTCATCGGTCCAGCGCAAGGCTTCCACCAGAAACAGTGCCACGTGCACCCCTTCCAACGCACTGGCGGCGGCGCGATTCATATAGCGGTTCATTGCCCGTTTGCCATGCAGATGGATACCGGGCGTGTCGACATAGATCACCTGGGCCTGTTCGGTGGTTTTGATTCCCAGAATTTGATGCCGGGTGGTTTGGGGTTTACGTGAGGTGATACTGATCTTTTGACCCAGCAAATGATTCAGCAAGGTCGACTTCCCCACATTGGGGCGGCCCACCAGGGCGACATAACCACAACGATAATTGTTGCCGGATGTCGTCATATGTCGAGTAACTCCAGGGCCTTTGTCGCGGCCCGTTGTTCGGCCTTGCGTCGGCTGCTTCCCTTGCCCATTGCGCTGACATCAAGATCAAGCAGCCGGCATTCGACTTCAAACGTTTGCTTATGGGCTTCGCCACTGATATTCAGCACCTGGTATTCCGGCAAGGCATGGCCACGGGATTGCAGGTATTCCTGCAAACGGGTCTTGGCATCCTTTTTCACCGCCTCGGGATCACACTGATCCAGGCGTGATTTAAACAGCGGCAGAATACACTGCCGTACGGTATTGATGTCGCTGTCGAGATAGATGGCGCCGATCACCGCTTCAAAGGCATCGGAAAGAATGGAACGGCGACGAAATCCACCGCTTTTGAGCTCGCCGGAACCCAGGATCAGGAAATCACCAAACTGCAGTTGTGTCGCGATATCGGCGAGGGTGTCACCTTTCACCAGGCTGGCACGCAGTCGGCTCAAGGCACCCTCGGTGGCGGTGGGAAAACGTTGATAGAGTTCGGAGCTGATAAGATAACCCAGTACCGCATCACCGAGAAACTCCATGCGTTCATTATTACGCGAAGCTGCGCTGCGATGGGTTAATGCTGTCCTGAGAAGCGTTACGTCCTTGAAGTGATATCCCAGTTGATCTTCCAGACCAGTCAGCTCCGGGTTCAAGGTCCCGACACCTCGACGGATTTGTTAAAGCTGACTACCAGATCGATGTTTGCCATTAAATTTTCCCGCACTTCATATTCGGCGCTGATACTCAGGGTATCGCCGATTTTTTCAACATAAATGTCGTCCGCAGTAATACCCTTGACCATATTGATATCAAGCCGCTTATCGATCATCGACAGAATTTCGTTTGGGGTTTTGGCAGTGATGCCCGGCTCTTTTTTCAGATCCGAAATGACCGAGCCGACGGTGAAGCTGTCGAGATAGATGGGCACCAGTTTGAGCGCAACCAACGCGAAAAAGGCGATCAGCAGGAAAACCAGGATCCAGCCAATGGGTGTCATACCACGTTGACGGTGAATTGATTTCATATTGTCTCCTTACAGCAGCTTGTGGGTTGTTATTCTATGATGGTACCGATGCGATGCCACTTGGGCCAATGGCCCCATTGCCAGTTCATCCAGATCATAAACGCCTTGCCAACCAGATTTTCATCCGGCACAAAACCCCAGAACCGGCTGTCACGGCTGTTGTCCCGATTGTCCCCCAGAACAAAGTAACTGTGCGGCGGCACCTTGACCACAAAGTCACCGGCAGGGGCCATGACATTGACAAGAATATCATGCTCCACCTCGTCCAGATGTTCCTTGAACCGCTTCAAATTCGGAAACCCGGCCTGATACACGCCAAGCGGTTCCTGATCAACCTTTTTTCCGTTGATATACAACACCTTATTCAAATAAGCAATCTCATCACCCGGCACCCCGACGACCCGCTTGATATAGTCGATAGATGGATTCTCGGGATAGCGAAACACAATCACGTCCCCACGCTCGGGATCGGCGATCTCAATGAGTTTCCTGTTCCACACCGGCGGGCGGATGCCGTAGGCAAACTTGTTGACCAGAATAAAGTCACCAATTTCCAGGGTCGACAACATGGAGCCGGAGGGGATACGAAACGGTTCCGCCAGAAAACCCCGCAATAACAGAACGATTAATACCACCGGAAACAGAAAGCGGGAATATTCGACCAGCAAGGGTTCCCTGGGCTTGCCGGTTTTCTCATCCACTTCCCCGCTCGCCTTGCGTTTTCTGGCGAACAACAGGCTGTCCAGTCCCCAGATGATCCCGGTGACCAGCGTGGCCACGACCAGGATGAGTGAAAAATCGATGTTCATTTATCTTTCCCTACGTTGAGCACTGCTAAAAAGGCTTCCTGCGGAATCTCAATTTTGCCAACTTGTTTCATCCGCCGTTTGCCGGCTTTTTGTTTTTCCAATAACTTGCGCTTGCGGGTCACATCACCACCGTAACATTTGGCGGTGACATTCTTGCGCAAGGCTTTGACATTGGTGCGGGCGACGATCTTGGAACCCACTGCCGCCTGGATGGCCACTTCATACATTTGCCGGGGAATGATCTCCTTCATTCGCTCGGCCAGATCCCGCCCCCGCGACTGCGCCGCGTCGCGGTGGACGATCACCGACAGCGCATCGACCTTCTCACCATTGATAAGGATATCGAGTTTCACCAGGTTGGCTGCCTGAAATCGCGCAAATTCATAATCCAGCGAGGCATAACCGCGACTGACTGACTTGAGGCGATCAAAGAAATCCAGCACGATTTCATTCAGTGGCAATTCATAACTGATTGCCACCTGGTTGCCCAGATACTGCATGGATTTCTGCACGCCGCGTTTTTCAATACACAGGTTGATCACATTGCCGACGTAGTTTTGCGGCACGAGGATATTGGCGCGGATAATCGGCTCGCGAATCTCGGCCAGGTAGTTGGGTTCCGGCAGCGCGGCAGGATTGTCGATACGAATGATCTCTCCACTGGTGGTCAGGACCTCGAACACCACTGTCGGTGCAGTGGTAATCAGATCCAGGTTGTATTCCCGTTCCAGCCGCTCCTGGATGATTTCCATGTGCAGCATGCCGAGGAAACCACACCGAAAACCAAATCCCAGTGCCTGCGAGGTTTCCGGCTCATAAAACAGGGCCGCATCATTGAGGCGTAATTTGGCCAGCGCCTCGCGCAAATCTTCATAATCATCGCCCACCACCGGGAACAGACCGGCGAAGACCTGCGGCTGAATGGGTTTGAAACCGGGTAAGGGGGCGTCGGCCGGTTTGTCGGCGTGGGTGATGGTATCGCCCACCGGTGCCCCATCGACTTCCTTCACACCGGCAATCACGTAGCCGACCTCGCCGGCTTTGAGGGCTTCGGTATTGGTGCGTTTGGGGGTGAAGATCCCCACCTTATCGACCAGATGATCCCGGGCTGCCGCCATGATGCGGATTTTCTGTTTGGGCCGCAGCATCCCCTGCATCACCCGCACCAAAGAAATTACCCCCAGGTAGTTATCAAACCAGGAATCGATAATCAGTGCCTGTAATGGTGCTTCCGTATCTCCCTGGGGCGCCGGAATCTTGTGCACAAGGTCTTCCAGCAGCGCATCGATTCCCTCCCCGGTCTTGGCGCTCACCCGTTGGGCATCGCTCGCCTCGATGCCGATGATCTCCTCAATTTCCTGGATCACCCGCTCTGGATCCGCCGCCGGCAAGTCAATTTTATTCAATACCGGCAAAACCTCGAGTCCCTGCTCGATGGCGGTATAACAGTTTGCCACACTCTGGGCCTCGACCCCCTGTGACGCATCTACCACCAGCAAGGCACCTTCACAGGCGGCCAGCGAACGGGAAACCTCATAGGAAAAGTCCACGTGCCCGGGGGTATCGATGAAGTTGAGTTGATAGGTTTTACCGTCGCGCGCGGGATAATTGAGTGTGACGCTCTGGGCCTTGATCGTAATGCCCCGCTCACGTTCAAGATCCATGGAATCGAGCACCTGCTCGGCCATTTCCCGGTCCGTCAGACCGCCACAGGTCTGAATCAGGCGATCCGCGAGCGTGGACTTGCCATGATCAATGTGGGCAATAATGGAAAAGTTACGAATATGGCTCAGATCTGTCACGGCATACCTTGTACTGGGGTCACAATGAAAAAGGCGCCAGAAGCGCCTTTTTCTGCACTGCGGATCCCGTTAGATCCGCGCCCGCATTGTAGCGAATTTCAGGATGGGCTGAAATACTGCGCAAGGACGGTTTCATCCAGAAAATAGTGGCACAGTTCTTTATCCCCGGCCGTACACAGTACGGGAACCTGTGTGCCATAGCGGGCTTCGAGTTCGGGACGACCCAGAATGTCGATCACCTCGACCTCGAAGGCCCACTGCTGCCGGCTGGTACTCAATTCCTCCAGCATGGCATCACACAGATGGCAACCGCTGCGCACGTAAACCCTGAGCTGTTCCACTATTCCGGAATTTTCAATGGCAGGAATACCGGCGACTCACCACGTTGAATCAGGACCGGCACCGACTTGCCTTCCGGCAGGTCCTTCACCAGCCTGGCGAACTGTTCAGCACTGGTGACATCCTGATTATTGATCACCAGCAGGATATCCCCCGGGCGGATACCGGCTGTGCGGGCCGGACCGGCTTCCACCTCGCGAACAATCACACCGCGTTTACCCAGTTCCAGTTGTTCGCGCTGTTCCGGGCTCAGGGTTTCCACCCGTAATCCCAGCTTGTCGGCTTTGGCTTTCTCCGGCTCGGTGGGGCGATGCTCGGCCAGTTCCTCTTCCGTCGGCAGTTCGGCGATCGTGACATTCAGCGACTTGCTCTTGCCTTCCCGGATCACTTTGACCTTTGACTTCTCGCCAATGTCGGCCTGACCCACCGCCAGGGGCAGATCCGAGGATCGATAAATCTTCTTGCCATCGAATTCGACCACCACGTCACCGACCTTGAAGCCGGCTTTCGCGGCGGGACTGTCCGGCAAAACGCGCAACACCACGGCACCACGCGGTTGTTTCATGCCAAAGGACTCTGCCAGTTCACGATTCACATCCTGAATCAGAATCCCTAACCAGCCGCGGGCGACTTTACCGGTGGTCTTGAGCTGCTGGACCACGTCAATGGCAACATCAATGGGAATGGCAAACGACAGGCCCATGAAACCGCCCGTGCGGCTGTAGATCTGCGAGTTGATGCCGACGACTTCACCATCCAGATTGAACAACGGCCCACCGGAATTGCCGGGATTGATCGCCACGTCCGTTTGAATGAACGGCACGTAATTTTCACTTGGCAGATTACGTCCGATGGCACTGACGACACCGACGGAGACGGAATGGTCAAACCCGAAAGGTGAACCAATGGCCATCACCCATTCCCCGACCTTGAGGACATCCGATTTGCCGATTTTGACCACCGGCAGGTCGTCTGCTTCCACTTTCAGCAAGGCCACATCAGAACGGGAATCCGTGCCAACCACCTCGGCTGGAAGCTCACGCCGATCACTCAGGCGCACGATGATTTCTTCGGCATTTTTGACCACATGGTTATTGGTCACAACATAACCGTCGGCATCGATGATAAACCCCGAACCCAACGATTGAGTTTCGAATTCTTCCATCCGCTCGCCTTCTTCGCCGAAAAAGCGCCGTAAGAAATCACCCCAGGGCGAGTCTTCCGGGATGTCCGGCATTTGAAACCCATGCGGCATCATGGGATGTTTCACTTTCTGCGTCGTGCTGATGTTGACCACCGCGGCACTGTTGTCTTCGACCAACCGGGTAAAATCCGGTAAACGACTTTCACCCAGGGTCAGGGCCTGGGCCAGGCTGGCGGTACTGAATAACCAAACAATGATAAACAGACGCGCAAAACGCCCATAATTGGCGATAGCTTTCATACGGCTCCTCGAACTATTGACTCGTCTTCAATTGGGTTTGTTGTATCGTGTTCCGGGTCATCAGGGGGGCGGGCAGCCGTCGTAAAATGACCGGTTGATACACGCTGTCATCCTGAATGCGGCGGGTAAACCGCCGTAACCAGACCCCTGCCACAATCAAACCAGCGAGGGCAAACAGGATAACTACCAACTCGTTTGACCACTCCATTTGCGTGGCAACCACGTTACCGGTGACGGCAAACAGTAACATGTAAAGCAAGGGGAACAAATATACGGCAAATGATCCTTTTAATAACGCTGCTTCGTTCAACCCCACGATCACGTTATCACCAACCTGGGCATCAATCTGATTGAGCGCACGCATGCGGGCGACTTTTTGGCCGACAATTTTGGCCAGTACCGAGGTTCCGCAGCCCTTGTTGGCGGCACAATTCCCGCAGGTCGACTGGCGTTGTGCTTCCACCCAGGCAAACTTGCCTTCGCATTTCACAACAATGGCGGTTTCTTCAATCATTGATCCGGAGATGAAATTGCTTCACAGATTTTCTGCACGGTGACGTGGGGTACTTCACCCACCACTGTCACATGATAGTCGCCCAGGTGACGACCATGAGCGTTAATCGCGCCCATGCGGGACCCGCCCATCAGATTGGCCGGATCGTGCTGTACATCTTCTTCTATAAAGATTGATACCGAACTGAGGCCATCAGAAAATACCATATGCTTCACCGGCATCCCGCCGGTCGGCATCTTCTGCATGCGTTTCATGTCTTGTTTGAACCCACCGGGTAACCAGACGACGTTAAAATCAGGCTCAGTCTCATCGGCATTGTCAATCTTGTCCTTGGATTCGTACCAGGTAAATTGCTGGGTATCCATGGCGGGGGCCAGTTTGTCATCCGGGACCTGGTCAAGAAAACTTACCTGGGTAAAAACGAATTGTTCAATCTGTTTATTGTCCTCATCCAGTAGATGGGTTTTGAGTAACAGGCCGGTTTTCTTTTCCACCCACAGGTGATGACCGTAACGGTAGGGATCTTTGGGCAGGATTTTGATTCCCTGGGTGACATGTCCGGCGACCCGGCTGTCGCCCATCAAGCTGAAGGTATAATAATCCTTCAGTTCATCAATCTTCATCGGAAATTCGGGGGGGAACTGTTTTAGCTTGCGACTTTTTTCCACCACCACCGCATTGCTGTCCGGCAGAAAGCAGGTCACCTTGCCACCATCACGGATGACTTCACGGCCGGTTCCATCCATTGAAATCAGACGTTCCTGCTCTTCTCCTTCGGGAGTCACACGGTGAATGATGCGCATGGAACTGAGGTGACCCTGTTGACCGTAAACGAACGTCCCCTCGTAATTGACGGTATGTGCCGCCCGCTGCATTTTTTCCAGCCAGCTTTGCACTTCCTCCGGTTGCGTGGCAAATGCTGCCAGCGGTGATAGCAGCAACAAATAGACTAACAGGTTTTGGAACCGGGGCGACTTACTGCTGCTCATTGGCACGACGCACAACCACACGTTTACCTGGCGTTTCACTCACAATTCGCATATAGGGCAGTACCCCTTGCATATTGCCCGTGACCGAGTATTCATTATGATTCACCAGGTAGCCACTCAACTTGGACTGCACAGCCGTATCCAGTCCGCTGGTATCGGTCACATACCGGACCTGGGAAGAGGATTGGGACGGGGTTTGAGGTTGGGTGGCGGGTTGTACGGCGGCAATTTTCGTTGCGGTATTCGAGGTTTCATCCTGCGTATGCTGCACGGTCAGTACAGCCACGGCGGAGACGGTCGCGGCTATCGCGAGGCCGCCGGCCTGTTTCAGGATAAAGGGCAGTGGTTTCCTGGCGCGTTTACGTTTATGCACCGGCGCCAGTATGGCCGGCTCCTTTTCCAGCGCCAGACTCACCCGACCGGCAATATCACCGAGCGGTTGTTCCGGCATATGTCCGGTAATGACATCACGCATCAAATGATACCGCGACCAGCGGGCCTGTAATTGCGGATCCGTCGTTACCTGATCCAGCACGGAATCATGCTCGACCAGTTCGTCATCCACCAGGATGGATAATTGTTCATCAATCTTGTTGGTCATGCTGTTACACCTGCCGTTTGTAACTGTACCACTACCATGAGTTTGTTAAATCCACTATTCCAGTAAGGGCCGAAGCTGATTGTCAATCGCCTCGCGGGCCCGAAAAATCCTTGACCGCACTGTCCCGATGGGACAATCCATTGCCTCGGCAATTTCCTCGTAACTCATCCCTTCCAGTTCCCGCAGCGTGATGGCGGTCTTCAGATCTTCCGGTAAGGCCTCGATTGCCTTGAAGACCGTTTCCCTGATCTCGTCACGCAGTGTTTCGCGTTCCGGCGAAGCATAATCCTTCAGTGCCGATTCGCCTTCGTATGTTTCCGCTTCCGTGGCTTCGATATCATCATTGGGTGGGCGCCGTCCCTGCGCGACAACAAAATTCTTTGCCGTATTGATGGCGATACGATAGAGCCAGGTATAAAACGCACTGTCGCCGCGGAATTTCGGCAAGGCGCGATAAGCCTTGATAAAAGCTTCCTGGGCCAGATCCTGCACTTCGGAGGGATCACGCACATAGCGGGACAGCACCTTCATGATCCGTTGCTGGTATTTCAGCACCAGCAGATCAAATGCTTTCTTGTCCCCGCGTTGTACCCGTTCGACCAGTGCCTGGTCTGTATTCTGTTCGCCCATCCAGGCTGATTCCTTTACCTCAATCTTCAGAAAGTCGCCTGGAACCTACTTCAATGGACAGCCATAAGCGATCAGAGTTCGCACGACGACGGATTTTTTCGTTATATTATTGGCTGTAATTGACGAAAGAAAATAATACGTTATCGACCCTGCCATTCCAAACGTTATCTATCCTTGTGAGGATAAACTTCGTCATGCGATCCGGAGGAATGACTGCGGTGGAAACAGACCAACATGCAAATTGACAGTGATGTACTGATTATCGGGACCGGTGCCGCCGGCTTGAGCCTTGCCTTGCGGCTGGCGGATGATTACCGTATCTCCTTGATTTCAAAGGGCCCTTTAAAAGAAGGCTCCACCCTCTATGCGCAGGGCGGGGTCGCGGCTGTGCTGGCCTCCGATGACACTCTCGAGTCCCATATTGAGGACACCATCAATGCCGGTGCCGGTCTGTGCGATCCGGAGGTGGTGCGTTATACGGTGGAACGCGGCCCGGAAAATATTCAGTGGCTCCTGGACCAGGGTATTCATTTTACCACCGAACACCATAATCACGCCTTTCATCTCACCCGGGAAGGCGGCCATTCGCATCGCCGGGTCATTCATGCCACCGACGCCACCGGCAAGGCGATTGAAACCACCCTGGAGGAGAAAGTCCGTCAACACCCCAATATCGCAATCTATGAAAATCATATCGCGGTTAACCTGATTACCGCGGCCAAACTGGGACACCCGGTGCAACGCTGTCTCGGTGCCTATATCCTGGATCGGGATAACAATAAAGTGGATGTATTTCGTGCGACGCAGGTCGTGCTTGCCACGGGAGGCGCCAGCAAGGTCTACCTGTACACCAGCAATCCGGATACCTCTACCGGTGACGGGATTGCCATGGCCTGGCGAGCGGGCTGCCGGGTGGCGAATATGGAATTCAATCAGTTCCACCCCACCTGCCTGTATCATCCGAAGGCCAAATCCTCGTTGATCACCGAAGCCATTCGCGGTGAAGGCGGCCGCCTGTTACTCGCTGACGGGTCTCCCTTTATGCAGAAATTCGATCCACGCGGCGAACTGGCGCCACGCGATATTGTTGCCCGGGCCATCGACCATGAGATGAAACGCCTCGGGGAGGAATGCGTCTATCTGGATATCAGCTTCAAACCCGCGGAGTTTATTACCGAACACTTCCCGAATGTCTACCGACGCTGCCTGCGGTTTGGCTTTGATCTGACCAAGGGACCAATCCCGGTGGTACCGGCCGCCCATTACACCTGCGGTGGGGTCATGACCGATCTGCATGGCCACACCGATTTGCCGGGACTTTATGCCATTGGAGAAACGGCGTTTACCGGCCTGCATGGGGCAAACCGCATGGCCAGTAACTCATTGCTGGAATGCCTGGTGTTTGCCCAGGCCGCCAGCCAGCATATCCGTCATGGTAAGCACGGCGACCCGATCGACATCAGGATCCCGGAATGGGATATCAGCCGGGTGACCGATTCGGATGAAGAAGTTGTGGTCAGCCACAACTGGGATGAGTTGCGGCGTTTCATGTGGGACTATGTCGGCATCGTGCGCACCAACAAACGCCTGCAACGGGCCGCCCGCCGGGTGCAATTATTACTGGCGGAGATCGAGGAATATTACGGCAACTTCATCATTACCAATGATTTGCTTGAATTGCGCAACCTCACCACCGTCGCGGATCTGATCATTCGCTCCGCCATGACTCGCAAGGAGAGCCGCGGCCTGCATTACACCCTGGACTACCCCGCAGCCGACACCTCACACCCGGCCGCCAATACCATTCTGATACCTGACAATTACACCCCGGTATCTTCCGCCGTTTCAGCCAGCCGGGTCTGAAACAGACGGACCCGTAAACGCCGAAAAGTCCGGGGATCCAGCGTATCCGGCAGAATGACCAGCGTCGCGCGGCCGCTTTGCTCAAGCCGGAAACGCAGAATGACCAGCAACACGGAGACATAAGAATCCGGGCATAGTTGGCCGGTGACTTCCTTGCCATCAGCCAGTAACAGCTGCCAGTCGCCATCCGTCTCCCACACCAGACGCCGGGGTGGTCGCCGCCGCAATTGCCAGCCCAGGCTGATTATCACCGCCAGGGCAATCGCCAGCTTCAGGAACCACGAGAAATCGATTGGCAGGACCAGTACGGTCAATGCCAGGGCATGGATCAGCAATAGATAAAGCAGCAGATAACCTGAGCGGCGCGGCTCAAGGACCAGCGGACTCGTGTATGCGGCGTGCAACATCAGCAACATCCTTGTCGATGGGGATGGTGCGTCCCATCAGATACTCCAGTAACAATTGATCCGGGGTTTGCAGCAATCTCTCAAACGCCCGTTGCCGTGGTTCATCCAGATCATCATAGGCCTTGTCCATAAAGGCATGCAGCATGGCATCCAGTTCCAGCATACCGCGCCGGCATTGCCATAACAGGCGGGCGCGTTGACTGTCGGTCATCTTGTGCACTTCAGCCCCGCGCATCTCAAACCATGTCCTTGACCATCATTTTCTTGATGTTGTTGATCGCCGCGGTCGGATTGAGTCCCTTGGGACAGACGTTGACGCAGTTCATGATGGAATGGCAACGGAACAGTTTGTACGGGCCGTCCAGATCCTCCAGACGTTCGGTCGTCGCCTGGTCCCGACTGTCCGCCAGGAACCGGTATGCCTGTAACAATGCCGCCGGACCGCGGAATTTGTCCGGGTTCCACCAGAAAGACGGACAAGTGGTACTGCAGCAGCCGCACAGAATGCATTCATATAAACCATCGAGTTTCTCCCGCTCCCCGGGTGATTGCAAAAACTCGACTTCGGGTTCGGGATCGTTGACGATCAGGTACGGTTTTACGGCACGGTAATGGTCAAAGAACTGGTCCATATCCACCACGAGATCGCGGATCACCGGCATACCCGGTACCGGTCGAACTTCGACGGGTTCTTTCAGGCTCTTCAGTGGTATCAAACAGGCCAGCCCGTTGGTGCCGTTAATGTTCATCGCATCAGAGCCGCACACCCCTTCGCCACAAGAGTGGCGAAACACCAGCGTCTCATCTTTCTCCTTTAACTTGAGGAGTGCGTCACGCAACATCATGCCCGGTTGGATCTCGTCCAGCACGAACTCCTGCATGCGGGGTTTGCTGTCGGTTTCCGGGTTATAGCGGTAAATGAGAAATTTCATCGTCGCTTCCTCAGTAGACGCGTTCCTTCGGTGGAAAGGATTCCACGGACAACGGCTTCAGGGTCACCGGCTTGTAATCCATACGCAGGTCTTCTTTGAAGAACAGGCTGTGTTTCAACCAGTGTTGATCATCGCGGTCGGGATAATCCATGCGCGAATGGGCGCCGCGACTTTCCTTGCGCGCCAGCGCGGAGGCCACCGTGGCCACGCCGATCTCGATCAGGTTCTCCAGTTCCATGGCCTCGATCCGCGCGGTGTTGAACACTTTGCTGTGATCATGTAACCGGACATCCGCCATGCGCTTTTCCAGCTCCAGCACTTTTGCCATTCCTTGTTGCAATACCTCTTCGGTACGGAATACCCCACAGTATTCTTCCATGGTCGCTTGCAGTTCACGCCGCAGGTCTGCAACCGACTCACCCTCACCCTGCTGATCCCAGCGTGCCAGATGGTCCATGGCCTGTTCCACACTGGCTTCATCCGTGGGGCGGTGATAACGGTTGTCACGTAAATACTCGATGATGTCCCTGCCGGCGGCACGCCCGAACACCACGATATCCAGCAATGAATTACCCCCGAGGCGGTTGGCGCCATGCACCGAGACGCAGGCGCATTCGCCCACCGCGTACAGGCCGGGAATCACTTCTTCCCCTTTTTCCACCGGCACAATGACCTGGCCATGTCGATTGGTGGGGATCCCACCCATGGTGTAGTGTGCCGTCGGATAGACCGGTACGGCTTCCTCCGCCGGATCAATATGCAGGAAGGTCTTGATCGTGTCGCAGATTCCCGGCAGCCGTTTGTTAAGCACCTCACGACCGAGGTGATCGAGTTTCAACAGCACATAGTCGCCGTTCGGGCCGCAGCCCCGACCCTCCCGCACCTCGATTGCCATGGCGCGGCTCACCACGTCACGGCTGGCGAGATCCTTGGCATGGGGCGCGTAACGTTCCATGAAACGCTCACCATTCCTATTTATAAGGTAGGCGCCTTCGCCCCGGGCCCCCTCGGTAATCAGCATGCCCCGCCCGGCAATACCGGTGGGATGAAACTGGAAAAACTCCATGTCCTGCAGCGGAATCCCGGCCCGGGAGGCCATTGCCAGGCCGTCGCCGGTATTGATGCGCGCGTTGGTATTGGTCCGGAACAATTGGCCGGCCCCCCCGGTGGCCAGCAAGGTGGTTTTGGCCTCAATCAGCAAGGGCTCACCGGTTTCAATCTCCAGCACCAGTGCCCCCAGAATAAAGCCTTCCTGATCCTTGATCAGATCGATCGCAAAGTATTCGTCAAAGAAATGGGTCTTGGCGCGGATATTCTGCTGATACAGGGTATGCAAAATGGCATGACCGGTGCGATCCGCCGCGGCACAGGTGCGGGCTGCCTGATCACCCCCGAAGTGCTGGCTCTGCCCGCCAAACGGCCGCTGATAAATCTTGCCATTTTCCAGCCGGCTGAACGGTACACCGGCATGCTCCAGCTCATAGACGATCTTCGAGGCGGTGCGACACATGTATTCGATCGCATCCTGATCGCCCAGGTAATCGCTGCCCTTGACGGTGTCATACATGTGCCAGTGCCAGTTATCTGGCAGGACGTTCCCCAATGCAGCCGTGAGGCCACCCTGCGCCGCCACGGTGTGCGAGCGGGTCGGAAACACTTTGGAAACCACGGCGACATCGGCTTCGGACTGGGAGAGTTGCAGCGCAGCCCGTAGCCCACCGCCGCCGGCACCGATCACCAGAGCATCGAATTGCCGTCGGGCCAGGGTCATATCTGCACCACCGAGATCAGCACAAACACTACCCAGATCCCCATCGCCAGCAGAAATACCGCAATTCCCAGCAGGATCACCAGGCGCAAGCCCATAATGGGGACATAATCAATCAACACATCCCGCATGCCAATCCAGGCATGAATCAAAAGCGAACAGAAAAACAACACCACCGCCACGGCAATGACCGGTTGTCCCAATAAGGCACGCCAGGCAGTGAAACTGATCGCGTCCGCCGCAACATACCAGACCAGAACAACCACGATAAACGCTGCCATATACACCGAACTCAGCCGTTGCAACAGCCAGGCCCGCATACCAGAAGCGCGAAATGTCACAGGAACATCACTCCCATTACGCCCAGCATGACTACCCCCACCACGCCAAATACCAGCCAGGCACTCATCCGTGCAGCAGGCAGATGTTCCCCAAGTGAAATATCCATCAGGAGATAACGAATGCCGGTAAAGAAGTGATGCACCAGTGCCCAGGCCAGGATCAGGCCGATTAATTTTGCCCAGGGTGAAGTAAAAAAGGCACCGGCAGCAACGAAGTCCTCCGGAGAACGAACGGAGAGCGCCAACCAGTAGATCAAAACGGGAATTGCGAGGAACAGAAAAACCCCACTGACTCGATGTAAAATTGAGACTACCGCCATCACTGGCTGGCGGATTTTAAACAAATTGAGATACTTCGGCCGCTTTGTTTTTGTTAGCATTGTAATTTCAATTCTAGTTCATATCTAAACAACATCCAGCGTAATGATATGAGCAAAATGGACAAAACGTTTATGCTAGAAAGGCAGTATACTCATAAATCGCAGTTAATATAAGCACACAAAAAATGAATCTTGATTGGCAAAATTTTCTCGAACAACAGGGTGCCACCTTTGATGGCCATCAGGTAATGGATTTCGGTGACAGGAACAAGGAGCAACAGGCTACCACCGAAGGTCATGTTGTCACTGACCTGTCCCACTACGGACTCATCGCAGCGGAAGGTGAAGAAGTCCGCGACTTTTTGCAGAACCAGTTCAGCAATGACATGCGCCTGGTGAGTGACAGCGAGAGCCAGATTAGTGCCTATTGCAGTCCAAAAGGTCGCATGCTGGCCGCTTTTCGTGTATTCCAGCAGGGAGAGACATTCTACCTGCATCTGCCCCGCAGCATTCTGGAACCCACTCTCAAACGGCTACGCATGTTTATCCTGCGCAGCAAGGTAACACTGGAAGATGCCAGCGACAAAATGGTGAACATCGGCTTTGCCGGCCCGCAGGCCCAGCGAGGACTGGAGCAAATCCTGGAAAATGTACCAACCACACCCAATGCCGTGGTTGAGAATAACGGCCTCATCGTTATTCGCTTGCCCGACCCGTTGCCCCGCTTTGAAATTTATGGCGAACCGGACCCGGTGATCGGTCTGTGGCGTCGTCTTGCCCGGCAGGCTACCCCCGTTGGGGCGGGTTGCTGGCGCTGGCTGGATATTCAGGCCGGGATCCCGGAGATCGTGCCCGAAACAGTCGAAGCGTTTGTGCCGCAAATGGTCAATCTCGAAGCACTGGATGGCATCAGTTACAAGAAAGGCTGTTATCCCGGACAGGAAGTTGTCGCGCGCATGCACTATCTCGGCAAACTCAAGCGCCGCATGTACCGGGCCCATGTCGATACCGATACCATCCCCGCACCGGGTGACAACCTGTATAGCCCGACCGAAACCGATCAGAGTGTCGGCAAGGTAGTGGAGGCACAACCGAACCCGAACGGCGGCATCGATATGTTAGCGGTGATCCAGATTGCCACGGCCGATAGCGGGGATGTACGCCTCGCGGCGAATGACGAGGCCGCCCGGCTGGAGTTCCAGGCGTTACCCTATACTGTCACCAACGAAGCCTGAAGATAACTGATCTCTGCTGGTTAACTTTATGCTTCGTTATACAGGTGCACATCCCGCTGCGGGAACGGAATCGAGATCCCTTCTTCATCGAAACGCATTTTCACAGCCCGGGTAATATCCCAGTAGACTTCCCAGTAATCCTCTTTTTTCACCCACGGGCGGACTACAAAGTTCACCGATGAATCCGCCAGTTCGTGTAAGCGGACAATCGGTTCCGGATCTGCCAGCACCTTTGCATGAGAATCGACAATATCCTGCAGGACGCGCTCGGTCTTCGGAATGTCATCACTGTAGGAAATACCAAACATCATATCGACCCGCCGCATGGTTTGGGCGGTCACATTGCGAACCACATCACCCCAGATCTTGTTATTGGGCACCACGATGGTCTGATTATCGAGCGTCAGGATTGTCGTATTGACAAGACTCATCTTGCTCACCTTGCCGTAGACACCACCCGCCTCGATCAAATCACCCACATCAAACGGTCGATACATCAGAATCATCATGCCGGCGGCAAAATTCGACAATGAATCCTGTAGCGCAAATCCAATCACAAAGCCGGCTACCCCCAGGCCGGCGAGTAAGGGACCCAGGCTGATGCCAATCTGGGACAAGGCAATCAATATACCGAGGATAATAATAAGATTCCGAACAATGGACACCACCATACGTCGCAAAAGTTCGGAGAGTTGCAGATGGGATTTTTCCAGAGCCCGTTCCATTATTTTTTGAACGAAATCCGCCAGCTTTCGAAAACCAAAGACAATAACGACAAACAACAATAATTTGAAAACCACATTAGGGCCATCTTTGATTATCGTATTCCACAATGATTGCCCCCATCCCACCAATAGGTTGGTAGCAACACTGACCTCAAATACTTCTGTGGTAATCTCACCCGTGGCCGTCAAGACCTGCTCATGATAGCCTCCAGTATCCATCTCCAGTTTATCCATCAGTGTCAACATGGCAGCCAATCGTGTGGCGAGGTTTCGAACATAGTTTGTAGCGACCGTCAGCTTTGCTTTCAATTCAGCATCATCAGGGACAGCAGAAACGCTGGCACGCAATGCGGTAACATCATTCATTGCCATTTCAAGTAACACAGAACCAATCGCGGCCCGTTCCGCAAGATTCTCCTTGAGCACATTCCTTTGCTTGCTTATATCAATCCCAAACTGCTCTGCCAGCTCAAGACTCTGAAGCAACAGGTCATAGACATGTTGGATGGAGTCCAGTAAATCATATAACCGGGTATTTGCAGCAGCTCGCACTGCCGCAGATTGATCTGCACCAGGCATTTTGATCCGGCTGCGGAGTCTGTTGATTACAGCATCGGTTATCTCAGCTTGAGTCCCAAGTAGCTCAGTCGCTTTTTTGCGGTACTCGTTCCTGGCATCGGCCTTGTCTTCAGCAGCCACACTATTAGCAAAATTCAGATTTTGTTCCAGTAGCTTCACCCAGGTCTTGTCAAGTCGGACTTCCAGGGCTTGTTGCGTAATCCCGCTGGTTTTCGTGATCTCCGCTTGCAGATAGCTGATGGTCTTTTTTAGTTCGGCAATATCAGCCAATGCCTTATCCAGTATTGCCGTAGACTGATTGCTCTCTGTCGAAGTGGTTACAGGTTGTTGTTCGGCTACTGATACCGTTGGGATAGCAGTACCGACCCCGCATAACAGTATCGTTGAAAAAATAAAGGTACGTACTAACTGGAAGACCATATCAACATCCTTCTATAGTGTGCATATCTGGCCTGCTAAGTTCCCCGGTACTTCAATCCAGACAGTGATTAACCGGCGGGTTAAACCTGATCAGTTAACCCGCCAGCTGATATCAGAAAAAACTTGTTAGTTATCTGTGCTATTTTTTACCGACAGGTTCAAAGCTGAATTTCTGCCCACCGATCGCGGCTTCATACATCAATCCCCCCTTGGCACGGGTAAACACCGCCATACCTTTGTGATACTCGATCTTCGCTTGTGCCCCGGCCGAACCACCCGGTGAAGCACTGGCACCTGCGCCGGTAGTACCGGCTTGCGCTTGCGCCCCGGCCGTGATGGCTACTGCGCTGGCGCCTGCCCCAAATTCGAAATTGCCACTGGTAAATTCGTCGTAGGCCCGCTTGTCTTCAAAGAATATTATCTGACTGTAAGCCTGGCCGCCCAGCTGCAAGCCGATGGTGATCTGGGTCATGGAAGTTTTACCCGTCAGCTTGCCACCGGCATAGACCTGT
This sequence comes from Thiohalomonadales bacterium, assembly GCA_040235565.1. GTDB lineage: Bacteria > Pseudomonadota > Gammaproteobacteria > UBA6429 > Thiohalophilaceae > JAHEIJ01. The sequence goes on from JBECLA010000008.1 coordinate 24,519, forward strand.
CCCGATCCATGCGCGCCGCCAATCCCGATACCGCCTTTGCCGATGGTTGGAAAAATGGCATAGCCATAAGATTTCTGGAAATAGGGTCCGACCACATCTGAATCCCTGAAGACTTTGGTGGCCTTTTGGTAATCATCAGCCGCCACATGGGCTGGTAGCAATACAAGGGCAGAAAGAACAACCACAATATAAAATCGCAATTTTTTCATGGATATGCTCCTTAAATTTGATTCCTTCTCTTGGTCCAGGCTGCGACATATGGATGCCAGAGCCAGCAGGACTAACCTGATATCAATCTGGTAGTCACGATGTAGCATGTTACTCCGGGTACAAAACAAGCGTACCTTGAAATCACGGCAGGTGCTAGCCAGTTCATGTCAATCTCACTACATGAGATGGTCTGTTAAATAGCACATTCAAATCGTGGTAATTGGTTTGCTGGTCTCGAAGTCAGCGATAGCACTTTTGATTGCTCTTGAGTGAGCTTTCCGAATACATCCTGGCAATACAATAACGCGTCACGTGTTTATCCAACACGTTGCGTATTTAATCGCCAGGATGATTTCAGAACTTTATGGAAAAATGGAGAGTGAGTGCTATCCGTTAGCGAGACAAACCCGGTTACGTCCGGCGCGTTTGGCCTCATACATTGCAGCATCAGCGCGTTGTAACCAGTCTTCATAGCTTTCCTCTTGCTTGAGTTCGGCTACACCGAGAGATAT
>JBECLA010000019.1:0-11228 GCA_040235565.1 Thiohalomonadales bacterium
ATGATCTTGGAGACCACGCCGGCGCCGACAGTCCGGCCGCCTTCGCGGATCGCAAACCGCAGCCCTTCTTCCATCGCAATCGGCGCAATCAGGCTCACGGTCATCTGCACGTTGTCACCCGGCATCACCATTTCCACCCCTTCCGGCAGATCACAGGCACCCGTGACGTCGGTGGTGCGGAAGTAAAACTGCGGCCGGTAACCATTGAAGAACGGCGTATGACGGCCCCCTTCGTCTTTGCTCAGCACGTACACTTCGCATTCGAACTTGGTGTGCGGCGTGATCGACCCCGGCTTGGCCAATACCTGGCCCCGCTCCACTTCTTCACGCTTGGTGCCACGCAGCAGCACGCCCACGTTGTCGCCCGCCTGACCCTGGTCCAGCAGCTTGCGGAACATTTCCACCCCGGTGCAGGTGGTCTTCTGGGTGTCCTTGATGCCCACGATTTCGATTTCGTCACCCACCTTGATGATGCCGCGCTCGATCCGCCCGGTCACCACGGTGCCGCGACCGGAAATCGAGAACACGTCTTCCACCGGCATCAGGAAGTCACCGTCAATGGCGCGTTCCGGCTCCGGAATGTATTCGTCCATCGCCGCCACCAGCTTTTCAATCGCCGGCGCACCGATGTCGCTGCTGTCACCTTCCAGCGCCTTCAGCGCCGAACCGATGATGATCGGCGTGTCGTCGCCCGGGAAGTCGTAGCTGTCCAGCAACTCCCGCACTTCCATTTCCACCAGTTCCAGCAGCTCGGCGTCATCCACCATGTCCGCCTTGTTCAGGAACACCACGATGTAGGGCACGCCCACCTGGCGGCTTAGCAGAATGTGTTCCCGCGTCTGCGGCATCGGACCGTCGGCCGCGCTCACCACCAGGATCGCCCCGTCCATCTGCGCCGCCCCGGTGATCATGTTCTTCACGTAGTCCGCGTGGCCCGGGCAGTCCACGTGCGCGTAGTGACGCTTGTCACTTTCGTATTCCACGTGCGCGGTCGCAATCGTGATCCCGCGGGCCTTTTCTTCCGGTGCCGAGTCAATCTGGTCGAAGGCTTTCGCTTCGCCGCCAAACTTCTCGCCCATCACCTTGGTGATCGCGGCGGTCAACGTGGTCTTGCCGTGGTCAACGTGACCAATCGTGCCAACGTTGACATGCGGTTTCGTGCGTTCAAATTTTTCCTTGGACACCGTCAGGCCTCCCTCTAAAGTCAAATTAACAGTGGTTAAACTTAAAAAACTAAATTACGAAACTCGTATAATCTGGAGCCCATACCCAGAATTGAACTGGGGACCTCTCCCTTACCAAGGGAGTGCTCTACCGCTGAGCTATATGGGCCGAAATCAGTCTCGAGGTTCGAGTGACAAGTAACGAGAAACACCGTTAAGCCCTCACTCTGGCCAATAACCTTTTCAGGTTTTCCTTATTCCTCGTCCTTTGGACCTCGTCCCTATATAAATGGAGCGGGTGATGGGAATCGAACCCACATCATCAGCTTGGAAGGCTGAGGTTCTACCATTGAACTACACCCGCATTAATCAGAGCCGAGGGACGAGTAACGAGGTCCCAAGGCCTCGCGTCAACCTCGTACCGGTAAAAAACGCTGCGAGCTGTCGTCAAAGGGAGTACCCTTTCCCACCAGGTGAAGCCCGATCCCTGCTTCACCTCAAACCTCGTCACTCGATCCTCGTCACTCGTACCTAATATCTGGTGGAGGGGGGAGGATTCGAACCTCCGAAGGCGGAGCCGTCAGATTTACAGTCTGATCCCTTTGGCCACTCGGGAACCCCTCCGCGCGAACGAAGCTGCGTATTTTCGTCGAGCGCTATGTCCCTGTCAACCATATTTAGGCCGGAATTCCTTACTTTTCGGGCACCTGCGCGGCGCCAAACCCGGGGTAAATCGGTCAAAAAAACCCCGCAGCGACAAGCTCCGGGGTTATGATGTGGTGCCGGCACCAAGAGTCGAACTCGGGACCTACTGATTACAAGTCAGTTGCTCTACCAGCTGAGCTATACCGGCATATTGGCAGATGCCCCTGCCAAAACAGGCGCGCATTCTAGCGGAATTGCTTGCCTTGGCGCAATGAGCACCGAGCCTGAAACCCGGCCGACGCCCCAAAATCGAGAGATCCGCCTTCACCCCGCAAGGTTTGAGCCCCGGCCAAAATCGGCTTGGGTCTGAGCGAGAATCACTAGCTATAGTGCCATCTGGCAGCCGTCACGAGGAATCACCACCCAGATCGTGTCCAACCACATTCAACAAAACGCTCCCTATATCTAGGTGTTTTTGTCTACTGAAAGTCAATCTGTTGTGTTGCATAAACCCCCATGTGTGCTTTGCTTCTCATAAAGGCTGCACACTGTCATCATGAGCAACCCGAGACTGTAAGCAGGCTCAAACAATCAAAAATAGAATCACCGACCTGGAGACCCCCTGCATGAATCGACAACAACAGATCACCGCGCTGGCTAATGACTGGACTGAAAATCCCCGCTGGGCCAATACCAAACGTGGCTATACAGCCGAAGATGTGGTGCGTCTGCGCGGTTCACTCCAACCGGAATACACCCTGGCGCGACGTGGCGCCGAAAAACTCTGGCAGCTGGTAAATGGCGAGGCCAAAAAAGGCTATGTCAATTGCCTGGGAGCATTGACGGGTGGTCAGGCAATGCAACAGGCGAAAGCGGGCATCGAGGCCATTTATCTATCCGGCTGGCAGGTGGCCGCTGATGCCAATACGTCGGAAACCATGTACCCGGATCAGTCCCTCTACGCCTATGATTCCGTTCCAACGGTCGTGCGCCGCATCAACAACTGTTTCAAGCGTGCCGACGAGCTCCAGTGGGCACGCGGAATCGACCCGGGTGATAAAGAGTATATTGACTATTTTCTACCCATTGTAGCGGATGCCGAAGCCGGTTTTGGTGGCGTCTTGAACGCTTTTGAATTAATGAAAAACATGATCGTTAATGGTGCCGCCGGGGTACATTATGAAGATCAGCTGGCGGCGGTAAAAAAATGCGGCCATATGGGCGGCAAGGTGCTGGTACCAACCCAGGAAGCCATTCAAAAACTGATCGCTGCCCGCCTGGCCTCAGATGTCATGGGGGTGCCGACTGTTTTGCTCGCCCGCACCGATGCCGAAGCGGCTACTTTGCTGACATCGGATGTCGATCCCAATGATCGCCCCTTCCTCACGGGTGAAAGGACTTCGGAAGGGTTTTTCCGGGTCAGGAACGGTCTGGAACAGGCCATCTCGCGCGGTGTGGCCTATGCCCCTTATGCCGATCTGGTCTGGTGTGAGACCGGCAAACCGGACCTGGGATTTGCCCGTGAATTTGCCGAAGCCGTCCGGGCCGCCAATCCCGGACAGCTCCTCGCCTATAACTGTTCGCCCTCATTTAACTGGAAAAAAAATCTGGACGACAAGGCCATCGCCGATTTTCAGGACAAACTGAGTGAATTTGGTTACAAATATCAATTCATAACTCTCGCCGGGATTCATAGCATGTGGTTCAACATGTACGATCTTGCCCACGATTATGCCCTTGGTGAAGGTATGAAACATTACGTCGAAAAGGTACAACAACCGGAATTTGCCGCGAGCAGTAAAGGCTACAGCTTTGTCGCCCACCAACAGGAAGTAGGCGCGGGTTATTTTGATGATGTAACAACCGTCATTCAGGGTGGCAGTTCATCAGTCACCGCACTCACCGGTTCAACGGAAGAAGAACAATTCTGACCAAATGGAGCTGTTATGCATTTTAGAACAGCCGATCTGTGTGATGCGCACAGTGACAAGGTACAAATCGCATCTCCCGGGCTGCAACATTATGGCAAGAAATCACAGTTTTATGGTCGCATCATCACCCTGAAACTGTTCGAGGATAACTCCCTGTTGCGAGACTTACTGGACGAAGCAGGCAAGGGACGTGTCATTGTTGTTGATGGTGGTGGTTCTCTGCGTTGCGCCTTGCTGGGTGACATCCTGGCGACTAAAGCCGTCGGCAACGGCTGGAGTGGCCTGGTCATTAACGGCTGCATTCGCGACTCTGCTGAAATCAATGACATGGACATCGGCATCAGGGCACTTGGAACCCATCCCTTGAAAAGCGTAAAGCAGGGGATCGGTGAGAAGGGTATTCCTGTAAAGTTTGCCTGCGTAGAATTCAGGCCCGGGGAATACCTGTATGCGGATGAGGATGGCATCCTGGTAGCGCCAGAATCATTGTTACCATAACAGTATTGGCAATTATCAAATACAGAGCGAACAACCCTGAACTATTTGCGGGGAAAACGCATTGTCTCTGGATAGGGAAACACATGCTCATATACACCGCGCTTGATATTTGCCTGTTTGTTCCACCAGAATTCCGGCTCAAGCAATTCGCCATGATACTTCATGAATGCTGCCCGTGTTCGGGGATCAGAAAGTAAAAACGTGGCAAATTCTTCCGGGAAAATATCATTCGGGGCAACACTGTACCATGGCTCACCTGATAGTTCATCTTCCGGATAACGCGGTAGTGGTATTTTTCGAAAATTACAGTCCGTTAAATAGCTAATCTCATCATAATCGTAAAACACCACTCGTCCTAATGGCGTTACACCGAAATTTTTAAATAGCATATCACCCGGAAATATATTTGCCGCCGCGAGTTCCTTGATTGCCTTGCCATAGCCCCGCATCAGTTTTTCCAAACGTAGTTCATCCGCCTCAGCCATATCCAGATTCAGTGGTGTCATGCGGCGTTCAATATAGACATGCTTGATGACAACATCGTCGCCATCAAATTCAATACTACTGCCACACAGATCGAGCAATTCATCCAATAGCTCGGTCGAAAACCTGTCTTTAGGAAAAGCAACATTGGAATATTCCAGCATATCGGCCATACGACCTACACGATCATGCTGTTTGACCAGCAGATACTTTCTTTCAACAGTCCGCCGATCCGTTTCCTTGGGTGAGGCAAACCGGTCACGAATCACCTTGAAGACATAGGGATAGGACGGCAGGGTAAATACCGCCATAACCATTCCCTTGATGCCCGGCGCTACAATCAACTCGTCATCCGAATATTTGAGATGATGTAAAAAATCTCTATAAAAAGCTGACTTGCCGTGTTTATGGTAGCCAATCGCCGAATATAAGTCCGCCTTGCTACGCGCCGGCATCAGTTCATGCAGGAACGCTACAATTGCGGAAGGCACGGGATGTTCAACCATAAAGTAAACAAAAGAAAACTCGAACAATTGAGAGACTGCGTCCTCACCAATCAACAAAGCATCAACATACAAACCGCCTTGTTCATTATTTAAAATAGGAATTGCAAATGGAATAACGTCAAAGTCATTAATTGCCTTGCCAACTATGTAAGCTGCTTTATTACGAAAAAATGTTGTACTGATTACCTGCAGCTGAAAATTCAGACGTGCTTTTTGGTGCTGGTTTTTGAAATGGCGACACAATGCCTTGCCAATATTCCGAATATCTCGTTTAATGTTCTCGAATGGCAGTTCGAACTGACATTTCTGTAGCATTTTGTGAATTGTTGTGCGTAATCCAGAGGTAGCCGGATAATAAACATGATAGGCGGGTCTTTCTGATTCGATGTACTCCGTCGAAACGGCGCTGCGAACAAATATATATTCGTTAGTAAAATAGCGTCGATGAAACTGACGGCAAAACAATGAAGTGTAGAATGTTTCCGCCAGCTCCGGTTGATTATGATTCTGTAAGAGCTGAATATAATCCTGTTTTACCCTTCTCCATAAGGATTCTTCGAACTCACCCAGACTGAAACTCTGTTTCAACTCAAGGATGGCCTCATCGACGCGCTTGTCATACAAGCGTATTCGCTGACGCGAGGCTTTATGTTCCGACTTCCAGTCTGCGTTCTCAAACCGCCTTCTGGCGCCAGCCGTGTGTTGCTGAAATATCGTAAAATGTTTATCGAAACCTTCCAATATCGACCCGGCAATCGCGTTTGACAATTGGGGGTGTGGGGAGATTTTAGCCACCATAACAATCACCCGTATTTATACACAATTCAGTTGCAACTATACGCAAAATCAATCCCTGCTCTCTCCCTTGTCATTACTGATCCATACTATCAGGCATGCCGACCTGAACAATTTGGTTTTGTATTACAACTATAGCGCATTTGCAGCCTTTGCCAGTTTTCCTGGCCTGACACAAACGCGATCAATACTGATAGTGATTAAAAATTTTCGGGGGAGGGACTAATTGTAGACACATGTGATAGCCGCAGTACTGCCAACACTGATCATGCAAAGAAAATTTTCGGAAGTGGTAAAGTGACTAGTCTGTTGCAGGTATCAGCCGCAACCCCGCTCGATTTGGCGCGCCTTACCGGAAATGTTTTGGATTTTTTTCATGTCTGATTCAGACACGGGTTTGCCGCCTTTTCGGGACCAATCCAGCCAATACTCCCGCTTAGGCAGTTCAACTTTCTCAAAATCCGGTTTAAAGCCCAGCTCCTGCATTTCCTTGATCCGTCGATGGGCCGACTCAAACTGGGAATAAACACCGAGGGAGACCGCGTTGGTTTTCTCCCCCGTCGCCACCAAAAAATAATCTGTGACCTTGAGTTGTTTGAGTCGGGCTATACTCTTCTGCGCCGCTTCACGCGACTCGGCCGGTGGCAGTAAAACCCAGTAGGCTTTACGACGCGCATCTTTGCTAAGCCGACGTTCAGCCTCAATTCCCGCCGATTTAAGGATGCCATTGGCCAGGCTCGCTTGCTGTTTGTTCTCAAAAGGACCCAGACTAAAACACCAGCGAGTAATTTCTTTTTCTTTCTGTTGTCGTTGTTCTTTTAGCAGGACCAAGGAAAGGGTGGCCTCATCCTGCCTGGTATCATCCAGGCTGGCCGTGTCCCTGACATCATCTGAGCGAAAATGCCAGACAAACATCGCGATATTTAATAGGACTAAAAGATAAACGATCCACTTCATGCAGTTCCCGTCCTGCCGCTTATGATCTGAGCCAGCCCCAACAGAACCAGATTTGGTTCGACTGCATGGGGAATAGTCAAAGCAGTCACCAGATATTGACTGTCACCACCAGTCAAAACACATTGTACAGTTTCCGTGGTGTCTTGTTTGAGCTGTAACACTGTTCGTTCAATGAGGCCACAGGCCGCCTGAACTGTCCCGTTTGCAATACAACTCGCAGTGTCATGCCCTGGTTGTGTACTTGAAGCCATTTTGACTGCTTGTGAAGACAAGGGAATCGCAGTTTTATCTAACAAACAGCTTTGCATCATACTCAAGCCCGGCAAAATGTAGCCACCCAGATGTTGCCCATCCGGCTGTAGTATGTCCAGGGTCAAGGCGCTTCCAGCATCCACCACACACAGGTATCCTGGCCAACGTTGACGCGCCGCCACCATGGCCGCCCAACGATCACTCCCCAATTGGGCAGGTTGCGCGTAGGCAATTTGTATTCCCTTACCCTTGCCCGGTGTGTGTAGCAACTCAACTTGCTTGCCAAAATGATGTTGTATTTGTACAGATAATGATTCCGTTAACTTGTTGCCAGCCACACATACCGCAACAATTTTTTCCGGTGAATGATCCAGTTTGATCTGTACCAGGTGTTCGGGTTCAATCTGGCCAAAGTGAACAAATTCACCTCCGGGGATAAACACATCATCCTGTAACCAGGCCCATTTACAGCGGGTATTACCAATATCAAGTAATAACACTTCATCTGCCATGAGGTGAAACCCTTAAACTTACTTCGCCAGCATGATAAGGCGTAATAATCCCATCGGTTTCCAGTAGCAAGGCACCGTCTGCATCTATCCCCCTTGCAATACCCTGTTGTACCCTGTTCGGAAAATGTAATGCTACCGGGCAATTAAGGCAAATGTCATGTTCCCGCCACTCAGAAAGGAATGATGCCAGGCCTGATTGTTGGAAACTACTCACCGCCTGTATCAGTTCATCCAATAGCACCCCGGCCAACAGGTTCCTGTCAATGTGACGCCCCTGTATTGTCTGCAGGTCTACCCAGGGCTGGTCAATAGCATTTGCATCAACAGCTTCCATATTTACATTCATGCCAATGCCAATCACGATCAACCAGGGTCCATTGGCTTCGCCGCGCATTTCCAATAACACACCGCCCAGCTTTTTCTCTTGCCATAACACATCATTGGGCCACTTCAAGCCTACGCCCTCGATGTCCAGTTTGACCAAGGCACGTAAAATGGCCACGGCAATTGCCAGGCTTAATCCGGATAAGTGTCTGGCATCCAGCTCGAATTTCCATACCAGAGATAAATAAAGATTTCGACCGAAAGGTGAGACCCAGTTTCGCCCACGGCGTCCCCGCCCTGCTGTCTGGTGCTCTGCCAGCACCGCCAAGCCAGTAGCGGAGCCTTTCATTACCTGATCGAGGGCATAGCGGTTGGTAGAATCCACGGAGGACAGGATGTGTAGCTCCGGTAATTGATCTCGATACTGCGGCTGTATGGCCGCAACAATGGCACCCTTATCCAGCAACTCTAATGGGGTGGCGAGCTGATAACCCCGACCCGAGACAGCATTGATTTTTACTTGCCACTCCTGCTGTAATTTCTGAACCGTTTTCCACACCGCCGCGCGGGAAATCCCGAGGGTTTCACCCACACTGCTGCCAGAATGAAAGCGGCCGTCACTCAAAATGCGCAAGACTGTCATTACCGTATTCATTGCTGTAGTGTATCAAGCTGTCGTTAACTGTGTCGGCAAATCCATGACAAATCAGGAGCAGAATTTTTACTTTCCCCTACGGAAAGGCAGATATGAAGTTACGCCAGGGCTTTACAAGCTGGGAACGGATTTTGGTAATGGTGACGATGACGCCCTGATCTTTCAGATTGATGCAAATTTTACCCGTTACCGCCAGGAAAAAATATCCGCCCGACAAGAAAGGCTGGATAAATATTATTGTACCGATGCCTTGTCGCCAACTACTCAAGCATATATTGCCCGATTTATCATTCATCAACTTTGCCAGAAGCATCCAGAATTTTTCCGATACGAACAGCAAAAAGATCACCACCATCTGTCATGTCGACTAACCGGTGACGAATTAATTTTTGGACCAGACTATAAACTGCTTCCTTCCCGGACGAACAATCAAAATTACCGGGATTGTCTCGATGCTCTGGCCATGCAGGTCCAGGAGGATATGGCCCTGGTTGAGATCAGCTCCGCAGGTACTAACCGGATCAGTGCCCTGCATCTCTGTTTTCCCAATCACTGGGCTGCCGAAGACAAGATTGGCCAAAGCTTTGTGCACAGCCATGCACCGGTGCCAGGTATGGCAAAAATCAACCAACAAGCTGATCAGTTACTTGCAAGTCTGCTGAAACGGGGACCCTTTGTCCGCTTTGCCTGGGGACTGACAAACGATGAACGCCTGAACCACCACCCGATTGCCCCCATAGATCATGATGCAGTGCAATGGCAGGGGCGACACTTTGATCCGACTCATCCCGAGTTGTACTTACGGGTGGAAAGACAGGTGATTCAGGGATTTCCGACCATCAATACGCTACTATTTACAATTCGGACGTATCTCTATGATGTTGCGATCCTTAAACAGACAGCGGTAAATCGTCAGGCCCTGTTTTCCGCATTGCAAACAATGTCAGCGGAAACATTACACTACAAGGGACTGGCTCAAAATCTTCCTGCAATTCTGGCCTGGTTAGAGAACTCGTGAGATAGCCTGACACTTCTCTCAGCTGTGAATTCGTACTGCATGCACATCACAAGGGGTCCCGTGCAAAATAGCATTCGCCGTGGATCCTAACAACAACCCTACGCCATGACGACCATGGGTGCCAATCACAATGAGATCGGCTTTTTCTTCTTCTACCACCCGAAAAATTTCACTTCGGGTAGAACCCAGCGTAACGATTTGCGATACCTTACCCATGTCCAGTTCACTGGCAATTTTAGCCAGAAACGTTTTGGCCCGGTCCAGCAGGGTATCATCAAGTTCGGCGGGTAAACTGGTCATCAAATCATAGCTGTTATCAACAATGACAGGCTCCACCACGTGGATCAGAGTCAGTTTGGCACCATACTGTGACGCCAGGTCCTTTCCCCGTTCCGCCACCTGCCTGGCTTCATTCGATAAATCAAGTGCCACAAGAACATGTTTGTAGGGTTGCATCGGCTCTGCTCCTGCAAAGTTTTTATGCGCTACTTTTAGTGTGGCAAAAAATGGCATGATGGTACAGGAAGTTGCGCGACCAGAACGAGTAATCATCCCCCGATGTGTTTCATGGCCCTGAAAGTATACAGTTCCGGACTAACCGCCGTGCTATAAAAGAAAACCCCGATGCACCAAAAGGTACATCGGGGTTTTTAATTGACGTCCAGGGACGGACTATTATCGCGAAGGCCATGGAGAAGGTGAGACCGGAGGTCGACGACTACAGGGATGTAGGAGGTAGAGCGAAGCAGGAGCCAGAGCCGAGAAACTGGCCTGGGCCATGGCCGAGAGCGGTGAAAGCCTGGCGGTTCTGCGCAAGGATGCGCTTATGCCCCGAAGCACAGGGATGAAGTACACGGAGGTATGACCGGAGGAAATCCCTTTTGGGGACAAATGTCGCGAACGGGAATGGATGCCCGTATGCGAGCGAACACTGTCCTGAAACAAGTGTCCTACTTGGTCTTCGCGCCATCCATGGCGCTCGCCCTACGGGCGCACTTCGTGCGACCAAATCGGCTATCCATGCCGATTTGTCACATGACCCTTGGAAAGAAAAAGTTCCGGACTAACCGTCGTGCGATAAAAGAAAAACCCCGATGCACCAAAAGGTACATCGGGGTTTTTGAATTAAAGCCTGGCGGTGTCCTACTTTCACATGGGGAGGCCCCACACTATCATCGGCGCTAAGCAGTTTCACTTCCGAGTTCGGGATGGGATCGGGTGGTTCCCACTTGCCATTGCCGCCAGGCAAACTGGTTGAAAAAACGGGGTCAGAGTCAATTTTCCTCATTATCAATTCTTGATCCCAAAGCGAATTGACTCTGACCCCGTTTTTTCCAAATCGAAGATGAATCCAGACAGGTGTACATTACGTTGACAACCGACCCAAAATATTTGGGTGTTATATGGTCAAGCCTCACGGGCAATTAGTACTGGTTAGCTTCACACATTACTGCGCTTCCACATCCAGCCTATCAACCTTGTGGTCTAC
>JBECLA010000151.1:0-9066 GCA_040235565.1 Thiohalomonadales bacterium
ACAACTTCACCGTCGCGAACCCCACTGATGGGCGCAACAAATCAACCAGACAGGTTGCGAATAAACCGACTCGCATCAAGACCTCAATGGGTATATGGATTTCACAACGAATTGATATTGTTTACTATGCATGACTCCCTGATTTATAGCATTCCTTAAAGAGCGTCGCACGCAGTTTTTACTGTCAGTAAACGAAAAGACTTGCTGCATGCATGTAATTCACATGCGTGGTAGAAACAGAAAAAATTCAGTCGTCACCGGAATGACAATTTTGCATTGTACTCTTTTCCGTCACCCCGGCGGACGACTCCAGGGATGGAGGAGGTAGAGCGACGCACGACTGCACGGACGCAGGAGTTAGAGCAACGCATGGAGCAGTTGCCGAGGATGCCAAAGCCGAGGCCGGGGTCCAGACATAAAATCAGACTGGATTCCGGTTTGCACCGGAATGACGGTAAACTACTATACGTGAATGATATGTCGTTATTACGGTAAGCCCGAATCTGAATATCGTCTTACTACATCCACATTATCAATATAAATGTGGCTGCAAATCACTCAACCGGTACTTTCCTTTGCTCAGGCCAGGCATCGGGCTTGATCGTGGCCTGATACGCATGCCAGGTCATATAACCCAACACCGGCATTAATACTGCCAAACCTAAAAAGGCCGTGACGAAGCTGATTCCCAGCGCAATCACGATAATCAGGGCCCAGACAAACATCGCGCCTTTATTACGTAACACCGCATTCGCACTGGTGATGACCGCGGTAACCGTATCCACCTTGCGATCCAGCATCATCGGCAAGGAAAACGCACTGGCAGTGAAGACCAGTCCGGCAAACAACGTTCCCACCGCGGAACCGATACCCAAAAACATGGCCAGATCGACCAGTTGCGGATGGGCTTCCACGGGAAAGAACACATGAATCATCGAAGCCGCGCGGGCCCAGAGCAAAAATATCACCAGCAGAATGACGGAAAACACCAGCTCATTTCCAAGATGCCGTTTGCCTTGCCGCAGGCAATAACCGATCTGCGGTTTCATCCCGGCCTGGAGCTGGCAACTGATGGAATACAGACCTAAAGCCAGAGCCGGTGCGATAAAGATGAACCCGGACAGTAAACTGAGAATCAACACCGCACCGCCCAGCTGCCAGGTAAAATACGCCACGATATAACTGAGTATCGTCAGCGCAATCCCATAGGTCAGACTGACCCGGGGTGCCCGGGTAAAATCCTGCCAGCCGAGTTTGAGCCATTCAATCGGTGCCGTCACGTCGACCTGGCGACACGGTGCAACAAAGGGTAGCGCCTCTTGTTCCGGTTTGGTTTCGATCTGAGCCATGTGTTTCTCCTTCCCGCAATCGGTGGACCGATTCTCTTGATTTTGTGCAAGAGCATGATGCCTTGCACATTTATTCTTTTAATTATTGTCTGTATTTCAAAATATAAACCCCTGTGACTTTAAGGGAAACCATCCAGGCAAGATTAAAGAATTAGGAAATTTTGATATACGAAAGCCCGGCCATGCATCCCGATGTTTTACTCAGCGATTCAGGCATGTCAGTTGTCTGCTTGCGTTCACACTATTGCTGTAGACACTCCCTCACTTATTTGCTATCCATGTGCCACATGTCTTAGGTATGCAAACGCGAAAGGAGTCAGCAATGATCACCCTGCAGGTCAATGGCAAAGCCCATGAAATTGACGCCGATCCCGCCATGCCCTTGTTGTGGGCCTTGCGCGATCTGTTGGGCCTGACCGGCACCAAATACAGTTGCGGCATTTCGGTCTGCGGCGCCTGTACTGTCCTGGTGGAAGGCAAACCGGTGCGCAGTTGCGTCACCCCGGTCTCAGCGGTGAGTGGTAAAGCCATCACCACGATCGAAGGGCTCTCACCGGATCGCAGCCATCCGGTCCAGCAAGCCTGGCTGGAAGAACAGGTGCCGCAATGCGGCTACTGTCAATCCGGCCAGATCCTCTCGGCCGTGGCCTTGCTGAATACCACCCCGCAACCCACGGATGCGGATATCGATGCCGCCATGTCCGGCGTACTGTGTCGTTGCGGCACCTATCAACGCATTCGCAAAGCCATTAAACGGGCAGCCAACATTGCGACCAGGGAGGGATGAAATGTCATTACAGAAACTCAGCCGTCGCGATTTTCTCAAGATTTCAGGCGCGGTGGGTGGCGGCCTGCTGATCAGCCTGCAGCTTGGTGGCTGCAAACAGGACACACCACCTGCAAAGGAAACCACCACACCTGCCCCCACCCCAACGACCCTGTTTGAACCCAATGTCTGGATCACGCTGCGTCCCGACGACAGTATCACCATCCGCGTCGGCAGTTCGGAAATGGGTCAGGGCGTGATGACGGCTTTGCCGATGCTGATCGCCGAGGAACTGGATGCTGACTGGAGCACGGTCACGGCCGAATTTGCCCCAATCAATCCGGCCTTTGCCAACCCCATCTTTGGCCGCCAGCAAACCGGGGGCAGCACCGCGGTCCGCGGCTACTGGAAACTGTTGCGCGAGGCTGGCGCGGCGGGCCGCGAAGTCCTCCTCACCGCGGCGGCAAACACCTGGGGCGTGGCCGCGGAGGAATGCCACGCGGAAAACGGCAACATCATCCATGAGCAGAGTGGCCGGCGTCTGCGGTATGGTGAGCTGGTTGAGGCGGCTGCCAAATTACCCGTTCCCGATGTGGTGCTGCTCAAGGATCCGGATCAATTCAACCTGCTTGGCACCAGCCAGGCACGCCTGGATGGCCCCGCCAAGGTGGATGGCAGCGCCGTCTTCGGTGTTGATGTGCAACTGCCCGGTCTGCTCACCGCCATGGTGATACGATGTCCGGTGTATGGTGGCAAAGCGGTGCGGGTTGATGATGCCGAGGCAAAAAAGATTGCCGGTGTGCGTCAGGTGGTCAGCATCAGTACCGGCGTCGCCGTGGTCGCGGACCATTTCTGGGCCGCCAAACTCGGTCGCGATGCCCTCAAGGTGGAATGGGATGAAGGTCCCGCTGCGCAACTGGACTCGGCCACGATCACCCAACGCTTTGCCGAGGTGGTTGATGATGGCACCATCGGGCGGGACGATGGCAATGTCAACCAGGCCATCGACGGTGCCAGCAAACCCATCGAGGCCGTGTACGAAGTCCCCTACCTCGCCCATGCCTGCATGGAGCCGATGAACTGTACCGCGCATGTCCAGCAAGACAGCTGTGACATCTGGGTACCAACCCAGGGCCAGACCCGCACCCACAACACCGCCATGCAACTCACCGGCCTGCCCGCCGAGAAAGTCCGGGTGCATACCACGTTTCTCGGGGGAGGCTTCGGGCGTCGCTCAGAACAGGACTTCGTGATCGACGCGGTTGAAACCTCGAAAGCGGTCGGCGCGCCGGTCAAGGTCATGTGGACCCGGGAAGATGACATCCAGCACGATTACTACCGGCAGGCCACTTACAATCGGCTCACTGCCGCGCTGGATGACAACGGCATGCCCGTTGCCTGGCGGCACCGGATTGCCGGTCCTTCCATCATTGCGCGTGATGCCCGGGGACGGGAAGACACAGCCAACGATTTCAGCAGCACGGAAGGGGCGATGAACCTGCCCTACGCCATCCCCAATCTGCAGGTCAGTTATGCGCGGGTCAACACCGCGGTCCCGGTCGGCTTCTGGCGCTCGGTCGCCAGTTCCCAGAATGCCTATATCACAGAATGTTTTCTGGATGAGCTCGCGGCCGCCGGCGGTAAAGATCCCTATCAGTTGCGACACGAATTATTACGGGATGAACCGCGACTGCGCGGGGTACTGGATCTTGCCGCCAGCAAGGCCGGCTGGGCGACGCCCCCGCCCGCTGGACGGTTTCGCGGGATTGCCGTCGCCCATTCCTTTGCCAGTTATGTGGCCCAGGTGGCGGAGGTATCGGTCGATCGGGGTCGCGTGCGCGTCCACCGGGTGGTATGCGCGGTTGACTGCGGCATGATTGTGAATCCGGATACGATTGTCGCGCAGATGGAAAGCGGTATCGTCTATGGTCTGACTGCCGCCCTCAAAGGCGAAATCACCATTGCCCGGGGCCGGGCGCAACAAAGCAACTTTAATGATTATCCGTTACTGACGCTGGAGGAAAATCCCGAAGTCGAAGTCCATATCGTGTCCAGTAACGCGGATCCGGGTGGTGTGGGTGAACCGGGAACCCCGCCGATAGCGCCTGCCGTCGCCAACGCCGTGTTTGCCGCCACCGGTAAACCGATACGCCGCTTACCGATTCGGTTGGGGTAATCCATCCTATGGAAAGCACCGATCACGAAGTCCTGCGCAATGCCATCGACTGGCTGGAACAGGGCCAGGCGGTTACCCTGTTTACCGTGGCCAGCACCTGGGGGTCTTCGCCCCGTCCCGCGGGTTCGTTGCTGGCGATCAGCGCCGACGGTCGATTGAGTGGTTCCGCCTCCGGCGGGTGCGTGGAAGAGGATCTGTTGCAACGCATCCAGGACGGCAGCCTCAGTGTCACCTCGCCGACGCTGATCGACTACGGTGTCAATCGCGACGACGCGGCGCGCTTCGGCCTGCCCTGCGGCGGACGTCTGGAACTGGTGGTGGAACCCCTGCCCGGTGCCGCCTCACTCAGGCCGGTACTGCAGGCCATCGAGGCGCGACAATTAATCAGTCGCCGCATCTGCCTCAATACCGGGGAAAGCAGTCTGCATCCGGCCGGCCCGACCGATGCCTTTTATTATGATGGCGAGACGCTCAGTAAACCTTTTGGCCCCAACTGGCGCATGCTGCTCATCGGTGCGGGCCAGTTGTCGCGTTATGTGGCCCAGTTTGCCCTGGCGCTGGATTATGAAGTCATAGTCTGCGATCCACGCGAAGAGTACAGCCGTTCCTGGCAAGTCGCGGGCACCCAATTCGATAGCCGCATGCCCGATGATGCGGTCGAGGCGTTGGCCACGGATCACCATAGCGTGGTGATGGCCCTGAGCCATGATCCCAAACTGGATGACATGGCATTGATGAACGCCCTGAATGCGGATCTGTTTTACGTCGGCGCGCTGGGGTCACGCCGCAATAATCAAAAACGTCGGGAACGCCTGGCTACCCTCGGTGTCTCCCCGGCCAACCTGGCCCGCCTGCATGGCCCCATTGGCTTGTCAATCGGCAGCAAGACTCCGCCTGAAATTGCCATCGCCATCCTCGCTGAAGTCACCGCCGCACGTCATCGTATCCAGATTCCACGCGATGCCGGTCAAGCCGGGATGACCCGCCAGCGCAGTCATGCCTGAGATCTGTGGCATCTTGCTGGCCGCGGGGCAAAGCCTGCGTTTTGGCCGGAATAAACTGCTCCAGCCCCTGGCCGATGGCACACCCCTGCTCACCCGGGTCGTGCAGAACATGCGCCCGGCCGTCGACCGCCTGCTCGTCGTCGTCCCACCACAACATGCGCCGCTGGCCGGCATCCTGGACAACAACGCAGTCGAGTTGATCATCAATCCCGCCGCCACTGACGGCATGGGTAGCAGTCTGGCCTGCGGCGTGACCGCCTGTCTTGATACGGATGGCTGGATCATCGGCCTGGCCGACATGCCGTGGATTCCATCAGACCTCATCAGACAGGTTGCCATGGCCTTACGCGAGGGGTGGCCAGTGGTTGCGCCACGCTATCAGCAGCAACGCGGGCACCCGGTTGGTTTTCATCAGCGTTATGGCGCCGAACTGGTAAAACTGCAGGGCGATGAGGGCGCACGATCGTTGCTACAACAGTATCAATCGCAAATCCACTTTATTGATTGCCATGAGCCGGGCATCCTGCTGGATGTCGATACACCGGCCGACTTAAGGCATGCAACGGCCAACGATTGAGCGTCGTAAAATGAATATGCATTAGCTAATTATTATTTACTGATATATCTTCGACTCACTCCCGTAACTCACATTTACCGCACATTACTCCCGATACCTGACGTCATCAGTCAGCAGGTTCACCACCTGACCGGTTAAAAAGAAAATTACTTGATTTACATCAATGCCGTTTACCGATCCGGGTGCTAAATCTGTTTTATTACAGGCGGGTACCCTCTGCGCTTGTTAATTATAAAAACAATCTCCTAACTGCAGTGACTTAACGAGGAAATACCATCATGGCACATATAGTAGTACTGGGCGCAGGGCTGGGCGGATTACCCGCTGCCTACGATTTACGATTTGCTCTGGGCAAGCAACACCAGGTAACGGTCGTCAATGCCAATGAATTCTTTCAATTCGTGCCTTCCAATCCGTGGCTGGCTGTCGGCTGGCGCAAGCGTGACGAGATCACTTTTAAAATCGAACCTTACTTGAAAAGAAAAGGCATCAATTTTATTGCCCAGTTCGTGGAAAAACTGGAACCGGAAAATAATCGCCTCCTCCTGAAAAACGGTGAAACCGTCGAGTACGATTACCTCCTCATCACCACCGGTCCCAAGCTGGCCTTTGAAGAAGTGCCGGGCAGCGGCCCGATTGACGGTTTTACCCAATCCGTTTGCACGGTGGACCATGCTGAAAAAGCCTATGAAGATTTCCAGCGCCTGGTTGAGAATCCCGGCCATGTTGTCGTGGGTGCGGTGCAGGGCGCAAGTTGTTTCGGTCCAGCCTATGAATATGCCGCGATTCTGGATACCGCCTTGCGACGCAAGCGGATCCGGGATCGGGTGCCGATGACCTTCGTCACCAGCGAACCCTATATCGGCCATCTGGGCCTGGGCGGCGTGGGCGATTCCAGGGGACTGCTCGAATCCGAATTCCGCCATCGTCATATCAAATGGATCACCAACGCCAAGGTCACCCGGGTCGAAGAAGGCAAGATGTTCATAGATGAACACAATGACGAGGGAGAAGTGATCAAACAACATGAACTGGAGTTCAATCACTCGATGATGTTACCGGCGTTCAAGGGTGTGGAACCGGTGGCCAATGTGGAAGGCTTGTGCAATCCGCGTGGCTTTGTCATCGTCGATGAACATCAGCGCAGCCCCAAGTATCCGAATATTTTTGCCGCCGGCGTCTGTATCGCCATTCCACCGGTGGAAGCCACGCCAGTCGCCACCGGCGCACCCAAGACCGGATACATGATCGAGTCGATGGTCACTGCCATCGTCCATAACCTGAAAAATGAACTGACCGGTTATGTGGCGCAGGAAAAAGCCACCTGGAACGCCTTCTGTCTGGCCGATCTGGGTGACAAGGGAGCCGCCTTTGTGGCCCTGCCACAAATTCCACCGCGCAACGTCACCTGGTTCAAGAAAGGCAAATGGGTCCACTGGGCCAAGATTGCGTTTGAAAAATATTTCATTCGTAAAATGAAAACCGGTACCTCGGAACCGATTTTTGAGAAATGGGTACTGAAGCTGGTGGGGATTGTACGTTTGCATCCGAAATAAACCACAACGGCGTCCAGCGCCGGGCAGGATTCGTAAACTGTTACATGCATGAGTGACCTCCCTGTCACAGTTGACAAACCGGGCTTGCCAGCCCGGTTTTTTTATCTATCACCCCACCATCCATGAGCGGGTTCTTGCAGTACACTTATATATAAGGTAACAGGAGAAATCATGACCAGCTCCCGCACAAGCCCCGCTCATCCGTGGCGATGGCTGCGTGCCTTCCTGTGGCTGGTGCTCGGTCTGGTCGCCATCCTCCTGTTACTGCTGGCTATCGTCCTCGTACCAACAATTCCGGATCCCACTCTGCTGATTCCCGCCCGTAAGGGGCAACTGGAGGAAATTCAGCAGACCCAACAATGGCAAACCCAGGATTCCCTGTATACGGAACTGACGCTGGTTTCTTCCAGTGGCCTGCAAGTACAGCTGACTACACGACTCCCCACCACGGTTAGCTCACCTCGCCCACTGGTGTTGTTACTCGGCGGTCGACGCACCGGTCGTGATGCGGTCAAACTGGTACGGGAGACGCACGGCGTGGCACTGGCCGCCCTGTCCTATCCCTATGCCGGCGATCCCGATGCCAGTCGGCTTGCCTTGCTCACAGACTTACTGGATATGCAGCAGGCCATCAAGGACACCACCCCGGCCGTCATGCTGGCAATGGATTACCTCGCAACCTTGCCACAGGTTAACCCCCAACGGATTGAACTGGCGGGTGTCAGCCTGGGGGCGTTTTTTGTCAGTGCACCCGGTGCGTTTGATCCGCGTTTTCACCGTGTCTGGTTGATTCATGGTGCCGGTGAAGTCGACAAAGTCCTGGAAAAAGGGACCGAACGTTATATCAAAAACGCGGCATTAAGGCATGTAACAGGTAAATTATTGAGTCGGCTGACCTTCAGTCACTATCTGGGACCGGAGCAGTGGGTCGGACGCATCTCCCCTCGCCCTGTTATCATCATCAATGCCAGAGATGATCCCTCCTTTCCGACATCAAGTATCGCAGCTCTACATAACGCCGCAAGGGAACCCTATGAAATCATCTGGATGCAAAGCGATCACATCATGCCGGGTCGTACCGAGATCGTGGAAACCCTCTCTTCCCTCGTTCTGCAACGGATCATGAAAGACACAACGAATAATTAAGCGAAAATTTTATTCTATTTTATCAATTCATAATTGTTTGTTTGCAATTGTTTGTATTTTTTCTTTCACACTTTTTTCTCACAGCAGTTAAATAATTTTGTCTTCCTGAATCCATTTGCGTTTTTTCAACGTAGCGCAACCCGATAAATAATTAGCCAAATCATGAACTTCCGACACCTTTGAGGTCGAATATTACAAGGCCGATTGATGCAGCAAAGTCGGCAATACAAACCCAGTAAGGAGATGAGGACGATGGCAACGGTAAACAAAGTTATATCGGTTTTACTGGCAGCACTGTTTCTTACCGGCTTGTTAGGTATTGCACCTGCCAGTGCTGAAGGTGTCCTGAAAACCACCCCCATCGAAGAGCTTTCCGAAGAAGAAATCTTCGATCGGTATGAAAGCTAACCACCCACCCGATAAAGGAGATAATACCATGACCGCTATCAAGAAAATCGTTTCAGGTCTGCTGGCCGCGCTGTTTATGACCGG
>JBECLA010000030.1:0-47388 GCA_040235565.1 Thiohalomonadales bacterium
ATACTGAATTACGATGCTGGCGGCCCAATCACCCAGTGCGGCGGTCAGTACCGGCAGTCCCAGATAAGTAATATTACCGAACGAGGCAGCCAGTATGGCCGCTCCCATAACCCGGTTTTCGACACGGAACCCTTTGCAAAAAATCCAGCTTAACAACATCGCGACCAGAATACTGCTGCTTGCCAAAAGACTGATTTGTAATGATTGGAGTCCAACCTGGGCCAACCATAAAACACGCAATACCAACGCCGGTAAAAGCAGATAAAAAACCAGCTCAGTAATTGCGACACGAAATATTCGCAGGTCAAGATGGGCTGGCTTGAAATTACGAAAAATAACACCGAGCCCGACCAGCGCCATCATCTGTACCAAAGTTTCGATGATTATCATGATAAAAACAGGCGTCCTTGTAGTATGTCGCCATCTTAGCAAAGGCGATTTACGTGATATAATTTATATTATTTTTGTCATATCGGCCGTTGTGCCAGCATTATCAGAGCATCCGGTTTCTCTGCTAGAGTCAGTACTTAGAACGCTAATATCAAGGAAATCATTATGCGAATTCTGCACACCATGTTACGTGTCGGCAACCTGGAACGTTCAATTGAATTTTATACCAGGGTTCTGGGAATGAAATTATTACGACAAAAAGACTATCCGGAAGGGAAATTCACGCTTGCTTTCGTCGGTTATGGCCCTGAATCGGAAACCAGCGCTGTTGAACTCACTTATAACTGGGATACGGACAAGTATGACCTGGGTAGTGGTTATGGCCATATCGCGCTGGAAGTAGATGATGTCTATGAGGCCTGTAAAGAGATTCGTCAACGCGGCGGCAAAATCATTCGTGATGCCGGACCGATGAATGCGGGCACCACCATAATCGCCTTTGTCGAAGACCCCGATGGTTACCCCATTGAGCTGATAGGCAAAAAAAGCTGAGGGGATAGATGCCCTCTCATGGCATGAAGTAGTCCCTGAAATATTGCCAACTACCGGAAGTGATCTGAAATTGCAGGTTTTGTGTGAAGACCAAAGAAACAGACAGACCAGTTGACGCCAGCGACAACGTCCTGAGTATGCCGGCTGACAGCCAGGCGATTCTGAGCGCCATCCCGGATCTGATTTTTCGTATCAGCCGGGATGGCGTCTATCTCGATTACAAACAGGCTGCCAACATACCGTTACTACTGGAACCTTCGGAGTTTCTTGGCAAAAATGTTTTCGATGTCGTGCCCGAGCATATTGCCAGGGGGACAATGGAAAGCATCGAGAAAACCGCAAACAACCATAAACCAGTTATATTTCATTATCAACTTGAGTTGGATGGCAATATAAATTATTACGAGGCCCGTATTTTTGAAAGTGGCCTGGAAAATGAATTTCTCGCCATCATTCGCGACATAACAGAACAAGAAAACACACTAAAAGAACTGGAAGAAAATGAAACAAAATATCGTGCGTTATTTGAAAACGCCAATGATGCCATCTTCCTCATGTCGCAAGAACAATTCATTGATTGCAACAGCAAGACCCTGGAAATGTATGGCTGTAAGCGAGATGAGATAATCGGCAACACTCCCATAGCTTTCTCGCCCCCCAAACAACCCGACGGTCGCGACTCCAGCGAAAAAGCATTGGAAAAAATCCAGGCCGCTCTCGATGGACAGGCACAACGGTTTGAATGGCTGCATTGCCGTCTTGATGGTACCCCATTTTATGCCGAGGTCAGCTTAAGCCGTGTGATACTAGGAAACAATATGTACCTGCAGGCCATCGTCAGAGACATCACTGAACGAAAACTACATGATGCACAGCTCAACAAACTCTCAAGTGTAATGGAACAAACTGCGGATATCGTCATCGTGACTGATATCAATGGCAAAATTGAATACGTCAATCCCTCGTTTGAGAAAATAACAGGCTATACCTATCTGGAAGCTATCGATAAAACACCAAGCCTGCTCGCATCAGGCAAACATAAACCGGAATTCTACAAACATCTATGGAGCACTATCGCTGCTGGCGAAAGCTACAGCAACATCTTTGTCAACCGTCGCAAAGACGGTTCCCTATTTTATGAAGAAAAAACAATTACCCCCATAAAGGATCATGCAGGAACAATAACCCATTATGTCTCAACCGGAAAAGACATATCAGAACGTATCCAGGTACAGGAACGCCTGCAGCATATGGCACACCACGATGCCCTGACCGATCTGCCTAATCGAAACCTGTTCCTCGATCGACTGCAACAATCACTCACTCGTGCGCGCTGGCATAACCGGCTTGTTGCCGTAATGTTTCTGGACCTGGATCGCTTTAAAAATATCAATGACACCCTGGGGCATACTGTAGGCGACCAACTTTTACTTCAGTTAAGCGAACGTCTTAGCAGCAGTGTGCGGGATGGTGATACCATTGGCCGCTTTGGTGGAGATGAATTCGCCATTTTACTGGATGACATCAATTCCGATAGTCATATATCCACCCTGGCGGAAAAACTGCTCGATACCCTGACCAAACCTTTCAGAATTAATAAGCAGGAACTTTATGTAACAGCCAGCATCGGTATTAGTATCTTCCCCAATGATGGAGAGGAATCCGATACCTTGCTACGTAATGCTGATGTAGCCATGTATCGGGCCAAGGATCTTGGTAAAAATAATTACCAGTTTTATTCCGACGACCTTAGCGCTCGTATCTTCGAACGCATGACCCTGGAAACCCACTTGCGTCACGCTCTGGAGCGGGATGAATTTGCACTTTATTATCAGCCACAAATCGATGTCCGTACCCAGAAAATCATGGGTGTCGAAGCCTTGTTGCGCTGGAATCATCCTGAGTTTGGCCTTGTCACTCCCAACAATATTGTTCCTCTCATGGAGGAAACGGGGTTGATTGAAAAAGTCGGGCGCTGGGTGCTGGAAACAGCCTGTCGTCAATCACGCATCTGGCATGATGCCGGCTGGTCATACTTGCATTTGTCAGTCAATATATCCAGTCGTCAATTTAATGATCCGGATTTTATCTCTTCGGTACATGATATTATTTCCTCAACCGGGATTAACCCCGAGTATCTTGAACTCGAACTCACGGAAAGTATGTTAATGCGAAACGCCAGCGCAACGATCAACGCACTTAATTCCCTCAGCGCGCTAGGCGTCCGGTTTGCAATTGATGATTTTGGTACGGGTTATTCATCACTCAGCTACTTGCGCCGCTTTCCAATTGACACAATCAAAATCGATCGATCATTTGTTCATGATGTTACTGATAACCCTGATGACGCCGCAATTGCATCCGCAATTATTGTCATGGGGCAGAATCTTTCATTGAATGTGATTGCTGAGGGAGTGGAAAACCAGCAGCAGCTGGAATTTCTTTCCACCCGCAACTGCCATTACTTACAGGGTAATTTATTCAGCAGACCACTGCCTGCGGAGGAATTCACCGTCCTGCTCAAACAGCAGAAATAAATCAGGTGATCAGCAATAAAGAATCATTAGTACTCTGAATATTTCTTGGCACTGCCGCGCACCTTGTCTGCCGGGTACTTTTCTTCATTCAGCTTGATTTTTTCCTCAACCACCTGGAGCAGATCTACATCAAGCCGTTCACACAACCGCATGAGATAAATGAAGATATCCGCCATTTCCAGCTCGACTTCCCGCCGTTTATCGCCGGACAGGGATTCACTTTGTTCCGGCGTCAGCCATTGGAAATGCTCCAATAACTCGGCTGCCTCAACAATCAGTGCCATGGCGAGATTCTTTGGACTATGAAATTGTTCCCAGTCCCTGACCCGGGCAAATGCCTTGAGGCGATCGCGTAAAATATTAAAGTCATTTGTTGTCAAAATTGCACCAGAAATTTATCGCGCTGTTTTCAGCGGGGTGTAGTTCTTTTTGCCCAACAATATCGACTCAGCTGCAATTCGTACCAGACACCGGATCTGATACTTTGACATTGGCCATCAGGCGTCTCGATTATCACCGCATAAAGCCGTCCTTCACAGTACAGCAATAACCGCACCTTGAGTACTTTACCGGTTTCATCAACATACCAGGAATCGGGTAAAGGATCCTGACTGAAAAACATCTGGTCCCCCTGCACATATCATTCAGAATACGTGCGATACCAATTTTACCAGATTACGACATTCCAGGATGGTCCGCTAAATCAATATTCTTAACATTTATCACCGGGATAAACAGAAAACTGACAAAAGTTTGATCACATCTAAATCGCACCAGGGAACTCGAGTTTTTATTCGTCTGTGACACAACCTTCTGATGCAGTCTTGACGTTCTTGATGTATTTATAAAGGGTACCGCGAGTCGCTTTATAGGGTGGCATGGTCCAGGCCTTGCGACGGGCTTCCAGCTCCGCGTCAGTTAATTCCACATCGAGACGTTTGTTTTCCGCATCGATGGTAATCATATCACCATCCTGCAGCAGACCTAGCGGGCCACCTTCCTGGGCTTCCGGAACCACGTGCCCGATGATGAAGCCATGCGAACCACCGGAAAAACGACCATCCGTAATCAGCGCCACATCCTTGCCCAGACCGGCACCCATTATGGCCGAAGTCGGGGTCAACATCTCCGGCATACCTGGCCCGCCTTTCGGGCCTTCATAGCGAATAACAACGACATCTCCTTTCTGGATCTCATTGTTTTCCAGCCCGGCGAGCATATCCTCTTCGCAGTCATACACTCTTGCCGGCCCGGCGAAATGCAATCCTTCTTTACCGGTGATCTTGGCCACCGATCCCTCCGGCGCAAGATTGCCCTTGAGGATCTGAATATGTCCCGTTTGCTTGATGGGTTTATCGAGCGGCATGAACACGTCCTGCCCTTGTTTCAAATCCGGCAAGTCAGCCAGGTTGTCCGCAACGGTCTTCCCGGTTACGGTCAGACAATCGCCGTTAAGCAGGCCTTCGCTCAACAGGTACTTCATAACCGCCGGGGTTCCGCCAACATTGTGCAGATCTTCCATCACGTATTTGCCGGAAGGTTTGAGATCGGCCAGGAAGGGAATGCGATCACTCACGGCCTGAACATCATCAATCGTTAATGGCACCTCAACAGCCCGTGCCATGGCAATCAAATGCAACACGGCATTGGTGGATCCGCCCAGTGCCATAACAATGACCAATGCGTTCTCAAACGCTTCCCGGGTCATGATGTCACGGGGTTTGATATCCTGTTCGAGCAGATACCGGATTGCCTGTCCGGCTTGCAAGCACTCTTCCAGCTTGCCGGGATCTACCGCCGGAATCGAGGAGCTGTATGGCAGACTCATGCCCATTGCTTCAATCGCCGAGGCCATGGTATTGGCGGTATACATACCGCCGCAGGCGCCCGGACCGGGACAGGAATGTTCGACGATCTGTTCCCGCTCCTGATCATCGATCTTGCCAGCAATAAATTCGCCATAACTCTGAAATGCCGACACCACATCGAGGGTCCGCTCCTTGAAATGTCCCGGTTTGATGGTACCCCCGTAGATCATTAACGCCGGACGATTGACACGTCCCATTGCAATCATGACGCCCGGCATATTCTTGTCACAGCCGGGGATAGAGATATTGGCGTCATACCATTGTGCCCCCATCACGGTCTCAATCGAGTCCGCAATGATGTCGCGCGACTGGAGCGAATAACTCATGCCATCGGTCCCCATGGAAATACCGTCCGATACCCCTATGGTGTTGAAGCGCATCCCTACCAGGCCGGCGGCCTCGACCCCTTCCTTGACCTTGGCCGCCAGAGCATTCAGGTGCATGTTACAGGTGTTGCCTTCCCACCAGACGCTGGAGATACCCACTTCCGCCTTGGCCATGTCTTCGTGTTTCATGCCGGTGCCGTACAACATGGCCTGTGATGCGCCCTGTGATTTGGGCTGGGTGATGCGGGAGCTGTACTTGTTCAACTTTTCAGACATACCTGGTCTCCGGTGTAACGAGCTGATTGGGGTATTCGGGTGCGCAGTATAAAACAATCCGGTGAGGAAGGCCGCACGAGGGACGACGCGTTATGGTTTTCCCTTTCCGAAGGCATAGCCAGACAGGGATCAAGCGCACAGAATCGCGTTCCCGACTTCAATATTCTTACTCCGGTGCCGATATAGAATGGAATCGTCATTGTAGTGCTATTTTAAGAAAGCTATGCTATAACAAAAACTTAGGGCACTTTCTTTAATAAATTACTTAAATAACACCGTGGCTATACCACAATGATCAAGAACAAACGCTATGTCCCGGTTCTCCTTCTTGGTGCGGGTTTATGGTTGCCGGGAATGGCTTTGTTTGCGGCGACGAGCCCGGACACCGAAGCCACGTTACAAAACCAGCGTTCTCAGTTTCAGGAAGCCGAAAAAGCCCTCCAGCAAGGCAAACTGCAACGCTATCGGCAGCTGAAACAGCATTTACAGGATTACCCCCTCTATTCTTACCTGGAATATTCCGAACTCAAACGCCGGTTACGCCACGCGCCGGCGGCGGATGTGGAAACCTTCATCTCCCGGCATCGCGATTCGCCTCTGGGAGCCCGTATTCAACGGCACTGGCTACGCACCCTCGCCCGGCAAGAACGCTGGCCACTGCTGGTCAACAATTTTATGCCTACCGAGGATCGCGACTTACTCTGCAGCTACGCCACCGCACTGCATAAAGTAGGGGTTCCGGATCGTGCCTTCGCGATTACAGAAGGCTTATGGCTTACGGGTCGCTCCCTGCCGCAACGTTGTGATTATCCCATTGCAGCATGGAAGCAAGCCGGCTACCTGACAAACGACCTGCTCTGGCAACGCATCCGGCTTGCCATGCAGAGTGGCCATGTCAGGCTGGCGCGTTACCTGGCGCAGGATTTGCCCGAAGACGAGCGTTACTGGGTCAGCATCTGGAGCAAAATTCGGCGTGATCCGGACTACCTGATGAAAGTGAATGATCACTTCGCCAAGCAGCGACCGGAGGTGTTGGGCTGGATCACCGTTTACGGTCTGCAACGACTGGCACGCAAGGATCCCGTGCAGGCGGCCAGCTACTGGCAAACCCTGCGCCAACAGCATCTGTTTAGTCTCGATGATCAGGAACGCATTGAGCGGCGACTGGCCCTGGCATTATTAAAGGCGCCATCTCCCGAAGCATCCCAGTGGTTGCGTACCCTTAATCTGAACCTGCTCGACGACAAGGTCGTCAGCCTGCACTTCTACTCGGCAATGCGCGACCAGGACTGGGAATCGGCCCAGGAATGGCTGGAACGACTCAGCCTGGAACAGCAACACACCCCGCAATGGCGCTATTGGCGCGGGCGAGTCCTCGAAGCCAAGGGCCAGCTGGAAGAGGCCCGGGCGATATACCTGCTCAATGGCGAAGAACGGAGTTATTACAGTTTTCTGGCCGCTGATCGCGCCGGTCATCGCTACCAGTTTGCCCACGCGCCGATCAGGTATAAGGAGTCGGAACTGACCGATATCGAGACAATCCCCGCCATTCAGCGGGCCCGCGAGTTGCATGCCATCGATCGCACAGTGGATGCGCGACGAGAATGGAACTACGTCATTAAACGGATGACCCGGCCGCAATTGCTGAAAGCCGCCAAACTCGCAGACGCCTGGGGCTGGCACGACCGCGTCATTACCACCCTGGCACGGGCCAAATACTGGGATGACCTGGAGTTACGCTTTCCCCTCGCTCACCAGGAAGCGGTTCTGCAACAGGCGGCCCGACAACAGATCAACCCCGCCTGGGCCTTTGCCATCATTCGCCAGGAAAGCGCTTTTGCTGCCGATGCTCGTTCGCATGCCGGGGCGCTGGGGCTGATGCAGTTACTGCCACGCACTGCCCGGGATATGGCCCGTTCATTGAGCCTGCGCACCCCCAGACGGCATGATCTCCTGCAGATTGACACCAACATTCAGCTGGGCGTGGGGTATCTGAAAAAGGTTCAGGATCGCTACCAGGGGCATCCCGTCCTGGCCACGGCCGCCTATAACGCCGGTCCCAATAATGTGAAACGCTGGTTGCCCAGTGACGGCAGCGTTGCCGCGGATATCTGGATTGAAACCGTCCCCTTCGCCGAAACCCGGAATTACCTGAAGCGGATCCTGACCTACACCGTGATTTATGAGCAACGTCTGGGACAGGAACCGAAATCCTTGCTGGAACGCATGACACCCATCAGCACGGTGACCTCCACCGCCCATCATACGGACAAGACAAGCAAAGACACTTGAACGTTTAGCCTCTTGAATCAAAAGATAAATTTGGGTCGTTCAAGCCTCGGCCCGGCGCGCCGATAAGCTGTTAATAAAAAAGTATTACGGGAGAATTACCATGACATTTGTCGTGCTCGCCTGCCTCGGAATCGGTCTGTTCATTGCGGGCTATTACTTTGGTAACCAGATGGGTCGCACCGAGTTTATCCGCAACTATCTGGCCCAGCTACGCAACAAAGAAATCTGACGCGTATACTTTTATAACAAATTCAGTAACTTATAGAGCGTCCCGGTAAGTACCGGGGCGCTTTTTTTATGTTGTAATATCGTGTCTGTCGATTATTATTGTGTTGTATCAAATAGTTATAAAACTTTCTTGATATATTGGTTGAATATGGTTATACCTATTCAATACCATGACGCTGGCTGTGTATGACCCGTTCGACAGGTGCAACAAGCTGGCCGGTAGCCACCCATAGCAAGTTATCTAAATCTTTTAATAACAATAAGTTATATATTTCTCTTTACATTTAACATTAAGTATTCTATATATGTTATTAAATTGTGAGGAGGAAATAACAATGGATGAAGAAAATCTCCCGCTCTACGAAGTTGAAGAATTGTCGCTGGAAGATGCCATCCTGTTAATGGCAACCGAACAGGAAAAATACCAGACCGATTACAGCGCCACCTCAGAGCGACTGATGCACCTGGTGGCCTGAGAGCCCAGCCTCGTCGACGGACTAAACCGATCACCCCTCAATGCATGTTGGTCTGGCCGCGTTGCCAGACCAACCTCTGCATTCTCTTTCAATTGTGGGTTTCTGTCGGGCTGACCTGCGAGCAGCAGGAACCATCAAGATTGCCCTGCCCGAGAGGGATTGTCGCACCCGATCGGCTAGCGCCGACGCTGGATTAACACGTTAATGATCTTGTCTTCTTCGTTAATACGATCTGCCAACATTTCCCCTAACAGCGACAGGTCCCGATCCAGGGTGTCCAGATCATTCAATCTGGCTTCTTCTTCATATTTTTCGTTGAAATCAAGAATGAAACGGGTGATGTTGGAAATCCGGGGGTAGATTTCACTGGCCAGATCCCTGACCGCGGCGCGACGTTCTGTGCCGTCTTCCAGGTAACGATACAACTGGAAATGAGCGCTGGCGGTATAATCCACCAATGACTCGCAAAACTCCTGCAACAACATCTGGATATTTTCATCCGGCTTGAACGGTCGCATCGTCGCCAGCTGATTGAGTAACGCCAACGTTTCGGTCCGCGTTTCCAGCAGGGTATGCAGTTTATTGATTGAACTTGATCTGCGTTCAACAGCTTCCTGGACTTCCACCAAACGCCTCCCGGTTCCCCCATTGAGAACTCCAACTATGCCCCTGCTCGACTATAAATATCAAGCCGGGATCGTGGATTGGGTAATGTTTCACTTCACAAAATCAGCCGTACACCCACAAAGGTAAATTGCGGCTGGCTTCCCGCAAGATGCGTTCATGTTGCCGGTAATCCGGCATGCAGTCCGCCACCAGTTGCCAGAAGCCGGGGGAATGGTTCATATACCGGGTATGGCACAACTCGTGAATGAGCAAATAACGCACCGTCATGGCAGGTAACAGCAGCAGGTTGCGATTCAGGCTGATGGTCCCGCGGCTGGAGCAACTGCCCCAACGGGTTTTCTGGCCCCGGATCTGCACCCGCGCAAATGACAGGTTCAATTCTTCACTCACCTGCTGTAACCAGGCGGGCAAGGTTTGACGCGCCCGTTGCTGAAGCCAGTGTCGCAGCCGGCTAGCATTTTCACTGGCTGACGCATGTTGATTGAGATACAGACACCGGGTTGTTTCCGCTGCCAGCGGATGAGTCGACCGGCTGCCCACATATTCCACCCGCCAGGATTCCTCAATCGCAACCAGCACGATGCGATCAGGCTGCAGGGATTGCGCTGCCGGCAAAGTGCGCTGTTTGGCCGCCAACTGCTGCAGGACGCGCTGTAACCAGGGTTGTTTGGCAGTCAACAGGCGGGGCACGACGGCGGGATCCACCCCGGCCGGTATCACGACCACCACCTTTCCCAGCGGCGTCACCTTGATGCGCGCCCGCCGGGCGCGGTGACTGATTTGCAGTTCATACGCCGGGAACTTTAATTCTGCCAAATCGGTCATAACCCAACGCTGTCTCTGTGATGAATCCCGGGCTACACCATAACAGAAGTATTTCGATCAGG
The DNA here is from genome assembly GCA_040235565.1 of Thiohalomonadales bacterium. Taxonomy (GTDB): domain Bacteria; phylum Pseudomonadota; class Gammaproteobacteria; order UBA6429; family Thiohalophilaceae; genus JAHEIJ01. The sequence continues at coordinate 10,460 of JBECLA010000030.1, forward strand.
TATAATTGGCACGACTGTTCTGTTACTCCGCAACGAAAATTCATGAAACCCGAATTACTGTTACCCGCCGGAACGCTGAAAAATATGCGTTATGCCTTCGCCTACGGGGCCGATGCCGTGTATGCCGGTCAGCCACGCTATAGCCTGCGGGTACGTAATAATGATTTTATGCTGGACAATCTGGCCATCGGTATCGCGGAAGCCCATCGGCAGGACAAGAAATTCTTTGTCGCCAGCAACATCATGCCGCATAACAGCAAGGTCAAAACCTATCTGGCGGACATGACCCCGGTAATGGAACTGCAGCCGGATGCCCTGATCATGGCTGATCCCGGACTGATTATGCTGGTGCGTGAACGCTGGCCGGAGATGCCGATACATCTCTCGGTACAGGCAAACACGGTTAACTACGCAGCCGTCAAGTTCTGGCAATCCCTCGGCCTGTCACGCGTAATCCTGTCGCGTGAATTATCACTGGACGAAATCGAGGAAATTCGCCAGCTTTGCCCGGATATGGAACTGGAAGTGTTCGTGCACGGCGCGCTGTGTATCGCCTATTCCGGACGCTGCCTGTTGTCGGGTTATTTCAATCACCGGGACCCCAATCAAGGCACCTGCACCAATGCCTGTCGCTGGGAATACAATGTGCATTCAGCGGCCGAGAACGAAACCGGCGATGTACAGAAAATTGACTTTGATGCCATGGCGGCGATGAAAAATCCGCAACTGTTTCCTGAAGCGGTTACTCAGCGTCACCCCCTGGCAGATCAGGTTTATCTCATTGAAGAAGCCACCCGGGAGGGGGAATACATGCCGATCATGGAAGATGAGCACGGCACCTATATCATGAATTCCCGCGATCTGCGCGCCATCCAGCATATTGAGCGTCTCACCCGGATCGGGATCGACTCGTTTAAAATCGAAGGCCGGACCAAATCCCATTACTATGTTGCCCGCACGGCACAGATCTATCGCCAGGCCATAGAGGACGCTCTGGCCGGCAAGCCGTTTGATCCCTCGTTATATGCCAAGCTGGAAAGCCTCGCCAATCGCGGTTACACCGAGGGCTTCTATGAACGGCACCCGGCCCATGCCTATCAGAATTATCTCGAAGGCCATTCGGCCAACTTCAGGCAACGCTTTGTCGGTGAAATTACCGGTTTCGATGCTGACAGGGGCATGGCCGAAATCCTGGTCAAAAACAAGTTTGCTGTCGGTGACCGTCTTGAAGTGATTCTGCCCGCCGGTAACCAGACCATCACCCTGCAACACATGGAAAATCTCAAAGGTGAAAACATGCAGGAAGTGCCGGGCGGTGGCTACCAGATTCGCATACCCCTGCCCGCCGCGGATTACGACAAGGGGCTGCTGGCCCGCAACCTCTAGCTCATCCAGAGCCCTTCAGCACAATATGGCTGCTTCCCGTTACGCCAGCGGGCCTGACTGGCTCTCATGCCAGCTTGGCCGTTAGACTAGACCCCTACGACACTTCCGCGAGGTGGCATGAGCTACCAGAATCCCAATGATCTTTACCTGTGCATCGATCAGGGCGGTCACGCCAGCCGGGTACTGGTGTTCAATCAGGATGGCAAAATGGTGGCCCAGGCTTCACAGGACATCGCGGCCCGACACGCGGCTGAAGGGTACATCGAATACCCGGCCGATGCGGTATTGGCATCGATACTTAACCCCTTACGGGCGGTACTTGATGAACTGGGTCCCGGACTACAGAGGATCAGATCCGCCGGCCTCGCCACCCAAAGGTCCAATGTCGTTTGCTGGGACAGCGTCACGGGTGAAGCCCTCAGTCCCATCATCAGTTGGCAGGATTGCCGCGGGACCAGCCAGGTGCAACAACTGCAGGCCCATGCCGATCAGATCCGTCTCACCACCGGGCTGTTTCTGTCGCCGCATTATGGTGCCAGCAAACTCCGCTGGTGTCTGGAACAGCTGCCGGCGGTCCGGTCCGCCCTGACAGCGGAACGTTTGTGTTACGGCCCCATGGCCAGTTATCTCATCCGCCATCTGATTGAGGGACAACCGCATCTGGTGGATCCGGTCAATGCCAGCCGCACCCAGTTACTCAATTTACAGACACTCGACTGGGACGCGGATCTGCTGTCACTGTTCGAGGTGCCGCGCGCCCCGCTGCCAGCCTGCGTCCCCAACCACTATCACTTCGGCCAGTTGAACGAGGCCCCTGCCGTTCCATTAAAGCTGGTCAGCGGCGACCAGGCGACCGCCATGTATGCCTATGGCAAGCTGCAACCGGAGACCGCCTACCTCAATATGGGTACCGGTGCCTTTCTCTCCCGGCCGTCCGGCCAGGCTCGCATCTATAATCGCCGCCTGTTAACCAGTGTGATCCAGCACCAAGCAGGACAAACCGAATATGTACTGGAAGGCACCGTGAACGGGGCCGGGGCGGCCCTGGAATGGTTTGCCGAAGAATTTGCCGTCCCGGACCTGTGGCAGGCGTTGCCTCACTGGCTCAGTGATTCGACCCGGCACGAGACATTGTTTCTGAACGGTGTCGCCGGTCTGGGTGCGCCGTTCTGGGTCGCGGATTTTCCCAGCCGTTTTGTCGGTGAAACCAGTCTACAGGCGCGCGCCATCGCCGTGGTCGAAAGCATGGCCTTTCTGATCCAGGCCAGCCTGGACGAAATGCAGAAATTCGCCTCACCCCCGGCCCAGATCCAGATCACCGGGGGACTGGCACAGCTGGATGGGCTGTGTCAGCGCATAGCGGATCTCTCCGGTCTGGCGGTGTATCGACCGCTGCAATGCGAAGCCACCGGTCGGGGAACGGCCTACTTGCTTGCCGGTGGCCCCGCGCACTGGCCGGAAGACGAGCCGGGTAACTGGTTTATGCCAGGCGACAACCCGGCGCTGCAGCGAGCCTATCGAAGCTGGTTGGCGCTGATGTTAGAAAACCTGCGCACCCCGCCGACACGATGACAGTATTCCGACTGGCTGTGTCGGCTGCCATTACGGGGACAGAGGCAAGATGCGGGTATTGGCTTTTCGTTTTGCGGCGGGAAGATAAGGCCGGAGGTGTTGTAACACGGATTCGGCCGTGGCCCGGTAACCGGTCAGTTTTCCGCCGTACAGGCTCAGGACCCGCTCCGGACCAGGCTGCAAGACCGTATCACGTGGCCGGTGAAACAAGGCATGCCCCGATTTCGGTAACACGCGCAGGCCGGCATAGCTCTCCCGTATCTGATCCGGCGCAGAGGGAAAATAATGCCGGAAAACCTCGCGCAGGTATTCAACCTCGGCCGGTAACGGGGCTTCGCGCCCCGGTTCGCCGTAATAGACTGTTTCCGTCGTGCCAACCAGGGTGGCGTCCTGCCAGGGCATGATAAAGATCGCCCGCCCATCCTGCGGCGACTCGACATAAAACACACCGGGTGGCGCCGGCGCGTCAACGATAATATGCGTGCCCTGCACCAGTTCGATAGCCAGTCCCAGATGAGCGGGGGTGATGCGATCACGGATTTGATTCACCCAGGGTCCAGCAGCATTGACAAGCACCCGGGTCGTACACCGGACTTCTTCGCCAGCCTGCAGATACGTCACGTCAACCGATTTTGATGCGGCCTGTGCCGCCACAAAGTGTGCCGGACACAGCAATTCTGCACCCAATGCCCGGGCGGAACGCATCACCGCCCGGGTCAACGCCGCGTCATCGGTCTGTGCATCCCAGAACCGGAAGACCTTCAGCAACCCGGTTTGCTCCACCCCGAGATGAGCCCAGTCAGACTCGGGAACAGTCTGAAAGCGGGAGGAGGCACGAAATCCACCCAACAGGCTGTAAAGCAGGAGACCGACGTGCACCACGGCTGGACGACGACGGGTGGTGTGATAAAGGGGAATATAAAACGGTATCAGTCTGACCAGTTCCGGCGCATTGCGCACTAGCCGATCCCGTTCCAACAGCGCTTTGCGAACCAGTGCATATTGATGACTTTCCAGATACCGCAGCCCGCCGTGAATCAATTTACTGGAGCGACTGGAAGTGCCCGCGGCTATCGCCTGCTGTTCCAGCACCCTGACCCGATAACCGGCAGCCGCGACGGCCTGGGCCACACCGGCACCCTGGATGCCGGCACCGATGATCATGACATCGACATCCTCATCCAAGCGTATCTCCTTTCGTCGCCATGGCCGACAACATTTCACCGATCGCAAAGGTTTCGATCAGGTTGGCGCCCCGCTGCAACAAAGTGATTGCCTGCCGAGGATCGGTGCACTCAAACAACACCAGCTCGCAGTCTTCACACTCCAGTTTCCCTTCCGGCGGCAGGCCTTTTAACTCGCAAAACAGATAGTCAGGTTTGAGTTGGCGAAGGGCCGGCTGATCACGCTCTGCCCAGTCATCCATGACGACGCCGATGGGCACATCGGCAAACTGTCGCGTGCTCTGTAATGCCTCCAGACTGTACGAGATCACCACGGCATGAGCATCTATCGGCCGGAGTAACGGCAACACCTGCTGCACCACGGCAGCCACCCCAAAGGTTTCCAGGCTGATCCGTTTAAGTTCGACAAACACCTTCACCTCGGGATGGGAGGTTAGCAGCGTGACCACATCGGCCAGGTGTGGAATAGCAATTGCCGGGGCGACGCTCGCCAGAGGGGTACTGCCATGCACCTGAAACTGTTGTAACTCCTGCCAGGAATAGTCATGCACAGCGCCGGGTTGACCGCACAATCTGACCAGATCCCGATCATGGAACAGCACCACCTCGCCATCCTGGCTCATTTGCACATCCACCTCCAGATAGCGGGCACCGGCCTGCAACGCCGCCTCGATGGAAGGCAGGGTATTTTCCGGCAAGCGGGCCGGATAGCCCCGGTGTGCAACAAGATGGTCAGCAAACATGTCTTTGCCAGTCTTTTTGTTAAGTTTAGAAGGTTTTAAGACCAAACCCATCCGGGTATAGTAGTTTGCTCACTTTGTGGCTTCAGCCTGATAAAATATGAAAGATGTTCAGCACCCAGCTTAATGTAATCCAGATCATTGCGATCGCCATCCTGCCGATACTCTTCGCCATTGTGGTCCATGAAGTATCACACGGCTGGGTGGCGAAAAAATTCGGTGACAATACCGCCTACCTGCTGGGTCGATTGACATTGAATCCGTTCAAGCACATCGATCCCGTGGGTACCATTCTGGTTCCCCTGTTAATGCTCGTGTTCTTCAAGTTTGCTTTTGGCTGGGCCAAACCGGTACCCGTCGACTGGCGTAATCTTAATAATCCCCGCCGTGACATGGTCTTTGTGGCCGCCGCCGGCCCGTTTTCAAACCTGCTCATGGCCATCGGCTGGGGACTTATTATCCATCTTGCTGCCTTGTTTCCGAACAGTCTGCTCGTTCTCAAGGAACCACTGATTTATATGGGAGCCATCGGCATTTTCGCCAATGTGATCTTGATGGTCTTCAACCTCGTCCCGTTGCCACCACTGGACGGTGGTCGTGTTGCGGTAGGTTTATTGCCGCCACGACTTTCCTACATGCTGAGTCAACTCGAACCGTACGGTCTGATCATCATCGTGTTACTCCTGGTAAGCGGGTTTTTCGGGGGGTTTTTAATGCCCATCATCTTCAGCGTCATCAGGGCCATTGAATTCATGACCGGTCTGCCCACGGACACGACCTTGGGCCTGATGGCGGTGATTCTCCAGAGCGGCTGACCACCATCCATCGACAAACTGAAATACCAAACCGGAAATGACCTCTGCTTTTTGCACCATCGTGTGCGTTCCATTGTCATGCCAAGAATATCCTGATTAGAATACCTGCCTGTTAGTTTGCAGCACCGGTAACACCGGCCTTGGCTGAGCCTGTTGAACATTAAATTTAAAGGGCTGTTGTCACGATGAAATTTGAACTTCCTTCCCCTGGCTATATGGTCAAAGCCCTCATCATCGCCCTGCTGTTGGCCATCCTGGGTTTGCTGCTTTATCCCTCTCTTGCTTTGGAAACCCTTTCCATAGAACGTCTGTTCAGTTATGCCTTGCTGGCAGGTGCCATTTGCGGTGCGCTATTCAGCGCCGTGGCGATCAAACTGCCCGGGGATAACCGCACCGAATCGATTTTTGTGGGTAACCTGGCATTCAAAATGTCCCCTCATGCCCTGCGTGAATTGTTTGCTCGGTATGGAGAGGTTCATGCGGTCCGCCTGATGACCGATCGCGTCACCCGCAAACCCCGCGGCTTTGGTTTTGTGGAAATGAATCGCAGGCAGGCGCGCACGGCGATTCGCGCCCTTGACGGCACAGAATTTTATGGCCGGGAACTGAAGGTCAATATTGCCAATGAGCGAAAACCTCAATAAGCAAAAGTGCGGCATAAAAAAGGGGGCCAGGCCCCCTTTTATTTAACCCTGTACGTCAAGTAACTCGACGTCAAATACCAGTGTCGCATTGGGCGGAATGACCCCACCGGCGCCGCGGGCGCCATAGCCCAGCTCGGCGGGAATAATCAAGGTGCGTTGCCCGCCGACTTTCATCCCGGCAACGCCCTGATCCCAGCCCTTGATCACCTGGCCGGCGCCAAGATTGAACATAAAGGGGTCATTCCGGTCCCGGGAACTGTCAAACTTGTTACCCTTGTTATCGGCAACGGCCTCATCGAACAACCAACCGGTGTAATGCACGACCACCGGTTTCCCGGCAACAGCTTCTTTGCCTTCTCCGACCTGCTGATCGATGGTTTGTAATTCGCTGACCATAAGCTTTCTCCTTTCGTTGTAAAAAATTAACCCCGACCGCGCCGGCGTTTCAGTTTGTATCCAGATATAAACGCAGCCAGTTCGGCATAGGGGAAGTGATCCAGGTCGTGATACCGGGCTTCCGCCGCATCCACCAGAGTAACAATATTGGCAACACTGTCAGCCGTTTGCCCGCTAACCAGTTTGTCTAGGCCAAACAAACCACCAAACTGGATTTTCTGTAACACGCTGTGCGGCATCGCAGTGAGATCATCCTCAACATCGAACTGCGGTAAAGCCGCCTGTTTCAGGCGTTGAAACAGATCGCCACAGCGGGAATGGGCGGTATCATCCTGGCAAATGATTTCGGCGCCACCACGGCGAACCACCTGCTCGGCATGTACACAGCGACAGCTCTCGCTGACCAAAGTACTTCCAAATGGACATAACTTTTCCACGTTTCCGGCTTCCTCCAAAAGGCTATACCGGACCCTTATTTACCGGCCTGCAAGACGGCAATCCGTTCACTCAGGGGTGGATGCGACATAAACAATCGCCGCAGACCCTGCCCAATGGAACCGGAAATACCGAAGGCGGCAAGTTGATCGGGTAAATGCGGCTGCCCCACGCTGGCCTGCAGGCGTTGCAGGGCGCCGATCATTTTTTGCCGCCCCGCCAGGTTCGCACCACCGGCATCAGCACGAAACTCACGTTGCCGGCTGAACCACATGACGATGATGCTGGCGAGGATCCCCAGTACCAGTTCGGCGATGATGGCCGTGATCCAGAAAGCCGGGCCGTGTCCCCGTTCGTTCTTGAATACGACCCGATCCACCGTATGGCCAATTACCCGGGACAGGAAAATGACAAACGTGTTTACCACGCCCTGGATCAGGGCCAGAGTGACCATATCACCGTTCGCCACATGCGTGACTTCATGAGCCAGGACCGCCTCGGCTTCGTCACTGTTCATTTCACGTAACAATCCGGTACTGACCGCAACCAGGGCATTGTTCCGGTTCATGCCGGTGGCAAATGCATTCACGTCCGGTGCATCATAAATGGCCACTTCCGGCATGCCGATGCCCGCCTGGGAGGCGAGCCGCTTGACGGTCATCAGCAGCCACTGCTCGGTATTATTTGCAGCTTGCGTGATCACCCTCGCGCCGGTCATGTGTTTGGCGGTCCATTTGGAGATCGCCAGGGAAATGAAGGAACCGCCAAAACCGAACACCGCGGCAAAAATCAGGAGTGAATTGATATCCAGGCCGACACCCTGCTCGTCAAGGATCCGCTCCACCCCGAGCAGTCGCAACGTGATACTCAGGACAATAATGATTGCCAGGTTTGTCGCCAGAAAAAGCATAATACGCTTCATACTTTCGCCTCTCTATCCCTCAAGATGTACAAGGTAATTCTGTATATATTTTGCCGTTAAATAACCATTAAATAAAAACATTTACTCATCATAATCGTTCTTCTGTTATTTTAACGGCAACAAGTATTAGAAATAGCGCTCTTTTTGATAGGGGCGGGGGATCATTTTTCAAGTCATTCAAACAGGCTTGAGAATATAAAGAATCGGGGTATCCATGCTGGCAGTCAAGCTGATGCTATTACTCATGGTGGCGAACGGGGCCCCGATTTTATTACGTTGGCTATTGGAAGGGCGTGCAGCCCGGCCAGTGGATGGCGGATTGTTGTTTTCCGATGGCAGACCTCTTTTTGGCGCCAGTAAAACCATCGCTGGACTGACTGCATCACTGGTTGCAACAACCTTTATGGCATGGCTGATTGGCCTGCCTCCCCTCATCGGTTGTTATATCGCCGGCCTGGCCATGGCTGGCGATTTGCTGGCAAGTTTTATCAAACGTCGGCTCGCCATTCCTCCCAGTGGCATGGCGCCCGGCCTGGATCAAATTCCGGAATCCCTGCTTCCCTTGCTCGGTATCCGCGGCATTTTTGATTTGACGTGGGCCCAGGTTCTCGTGATGGTGTTGATTTTTATTACCCTTGATTACGTCTTGTCATACCTTCTGTATCTGATACATATCCGCAAACAACCCTACTGAGGCCTACCGGTTTAACAACGGCGCTATCACTTCGTCCTCCACCTGCTCTCCCTGCAGCGCGGCCAACATGGCATTGCGTGCCATTTCCCTCGCCTCGCCCGCAGATCGCTGGTCACAGTAAAAATTAACCGCCATTTTTAACATGGTCCGCAAGCGGCGGCTTAGTGTTACTGTCGAGGCCGTTTGACAGCCTGTCTCGATATTCTCTGCCACGGTCAACAAGGCTTCGCGTGCTGCCTGGGCACAATCTGATACGCCGGGCGGATATTGCACTGCCACATAACCCCGAATTGCGGCGGCCATGGCAACCACCAGATTGGGTGAACAGGGTAAATTAAACACCTTGGCAGACATATTGTGAGCGTGTGCGCATCGACACATAGTCAATCGATAATAATTGCATTTATAATACGCCGGTTTTTTATTATTGCCAGTCAATCTCCTGTCTATGTCTGAAACTCTCATTTTTGATACCGACCTCGATACGTTTGAACAGGACGTCTTGCAGGCCTCCCATCAACGGCCTGTCCTGGTGGATTTCTGGGCAGAGTGGTGTCCGCCCTGTGTCGTGGTTGCGCCCCTGTTGGAACAGGTGATAAATGAACGCGCCGGTGAGGTGGTCCTGGCAAAACTCGAGGTTGATGAAGGAGAAAATATGAAGCTGGCAGGACGATATCAGGTACGCGGCTTCCCGACCATCATCCTGTTTCAGAACGGGGAGGAACAAGGGCGTTTCAGCGGGGCCAAACCGGCATCACACATCGAACAGTTTATTGATGAACATACAGTACTGGCTTGATTCAATTATCCAAACGTCCCGTCTGGATGGCATGATTATTTTTTCTTTTTCTTGTTTTTGGTGAAGTATACACCCGGGATCCATGTCTTGTGTAACTTGGCCGTCTCATCCAGCTCGCCACTGACTTCATCCAGAAATTTAAAGTTATTCATCCCGACCCGGATGATGTCACCGTGTTTGAGTTTGTAGAGTGAAATGCGCTCGTCATTGACGTAGGTATGATTGGTACTGTTCAGATCCTGTAAATAATATTCGAGCCTGCCTTCTTCCGTTGGACTCATTACTACTTCCAGAATCGCGTGCTCCTTGCTAACCAGGTCATCATCGATACTGATATCATTACTGGTATCCCGCCCGATACGGATTTGCTGCTTGTCGATTGGCAATCTGATCCCCGCCTCAACCTCATTAAACTGAACCAGCAACGCCATAAACTTTATCTGCCAAGTGCAATAAAAAACGGTAACCAGTAAACCAATAATAGCAAGCCAACGATGATATCAACGCGCACCACCAACCAGAGGCGTTTTTTCTCTTCACCTTCGGCCTCTGACATCCAGACCCTGCTCATCAGCGCATCCAGCATTAACAACATAAATACCAATGGTGCCAGGACCGGGATAAGCAAGGTATTGACCAGACCCCAACCACTGTATACCACCGGTTCACCGACCTCCGGTCGGCCCAGAATGGCAATGATGGCGGCCAGAATCAATACCGCACGTAAAGGGCGCAATTGTCCGAGCAAACCTTGTCCTTTTTCTGCCATTCGACTCACTTTGTTTTATGTTCAATCAATCAACCGGCTGAAGCGGACCGTAATTCGTAATGGCCACGTTTACAAGTTCCAGGAAGATGGTATCGCGAAACGAGTGTAGCCAACTAATGAGTAACATGACCGCTTCCGCCGGATGGGATGAATTCTACCTTGACCTGGTTGTGATAATCTTCGGTGAATACCAGATCGATGCCAATCGTCCCCTCCGGTTTGGTCACGGCCTTGACCTGCTTCAAATCCGGCAGGCGATTGGCCAGGTAGGCACAGCTGGCGGCAATATGTTGCTCATCATCCGCCAGTAATGACTGGATCAGGTGCATGGCGATAAATTGGGCGCGCTGGATCTGATCGGGTTTATTGATGTGCTGATTCCCCAGCTGGATTCCCGCGTCCATGTCCTGATCCAGCCGCTCAAGATAATCCAGTTGCTTGGCTGGCAGGGTGATTTCCCGGTTATATTCAATTTGCGCTGTGCCGTTCAGCAATACCGCCATCACATCACTCATTCCGACTCCCGATCTATACCATGAACTCCAGGGGTTGCGTATTATGGCGCAAAACCCGTGAGAACCTGAAGCGTTCCCGGCGCTATACTGATTGCCCAATGATACTTACCGGCAGGTCCTTTAAACCTGACTTCGATTCGGGTTATCGGTAACCTGGTGTATGAACTTGAATTGTGGAAGTGACGAGAGCCGGCCGCAAGTGCCGAACGAGTATCAATCGCCTGGCTGGACTAGGGTACCGCCGCAAGGGGCTGCTTGATAAATTCCTCGATCAGCTCGGTGGGAACGGCCCCGAGTTGCTGGGCCCGAAGCTCGCCCCTCGGATCATAGAATAAAAAGGCCGGGGTGCCGGCAAAATATGTCCCGGTGAGTTGGGTAAACAACCTGGCAACTTCCGCAGGCTCTCCGATCAGGTTAGGGAAATTGATTTTGTGACGTTGCAGAAATTTTTCCGCCTCGGCCTTTCTCGCCTGACCATCAATGGAGATGCCCAGCACCTGCGCATCTTCATCCGAGTGCACAAAGTGGAAGTCCTGATAGGCGTGCACCTCCTTGTTACACACCTGGCAGTCGGAGGCCCAGATCATGACGATTAACCATTTGCCTTTGCCGCTGTAGTCACTGATTGCACCTGGCTTACCATTGAAATCCTGCAGGGCGTTGGCCTGGGAGATGGGCAGCAGCCATGCCAGACTCAAAATTAGCGTCAGCAAGGCAAGAGATTGTTTTCCGATTTTCACAGCGGGTTCCTGAAGTACTGGATACTGGCTATTAAGACACTCTGTCCGATTGATTGGTTCATTCCGTGGACAACACCTTACAGTCTGCGCGCTTCGCTAGGCAACCTTCTCAACCGCCAGCACCAGGACCTGCTGTCCCTCGGCTTGCCACTGCACTTCAAAGTCCAGCAGCCGCATTCCGAATTCCGTGCATGTCTCAGCGGAACCGTAATAAGCGGGACGGGGATCCAGCGCCAGCAATTGGGTAATTAATGTGCGCAATTGCGGATAGTGCGCCTGGTGATCCAGACACTGGCTTTCTGCCTGCGGGGTAAATCTGACATTTAACCGGGGTTCAGGGGTAGTGGCAGCGTAACCACCCCGGGCGTCGGGGATGGCATCCACATAGGGAAGATAGGGCTTGATATCCAGCACCGGTGTCTGATCCAGCAGATCGACCCCTTTTAAATACAGGCATGGAGGACTGCCCCCCGTGTCGATACGTTCCAGTTCTACCACCGACAAGCCAAGCGGGTTGGGACGGAACATGGAGCGGGAAGCAAACACTCCGACCCGTTTATTCCCTCCCAGGCGCGGCGGTCGCACTGTCGGTTTCCAGGCATCCTGCAAACTGGCGTGAAAAACGAACACCAGCCACAGATGGGAGAAGGCTTCCAGACCTTCCAGCGCCTCGGGCCGATCATAGGGCGCTAACAATTCCAGCCGGGCGTGGGCTTCCCGGACCAGACCGGGTTGTCGGGGAATACCGAATTTCTCCGGGAAGCAGGAGCGAACGATGCCGATCGGCTTGAACTCAAACTTCACGTTATTCAAACCCGCGACCGCGCCGTTCAAAGTAGCGCTGTGCGTTGGTCAATCGCAGTTTGTGTTGTACCGGTACAGGCAACTGGGCGATCCAGTTATGGTGGTATTGCAATAACTGTTCATAGTGGTTCCAGCCCTGATCCGCTTCGTACCAGCGGTACATCTGATGGGCATTCCAGACCGGATCCGTACCAACCATAATGCGATCCTGGTAGCGGATGATGAACTGTTGCCATTCTGGTTCCAGCAGCCCTTCCTGGTCCACGAAACCGCCATAGTGCCAGGGATCCCGCGCCGCCAGATCCAGCCAGACGTTGTCACACTCTGCCAGCAATGCGGTCAGTTGTGAGGGCGGTAAAATCCCGCCGGCATGCGCCCAGAGTATTTGCAGCCGGGGATTTTGTGTGCAAATGGGCAACAGATAACGATAACTGGACGCATCCGTGTGCAACAGTATCGGGACCTGATATTCCTTTGCCAGGTCGACCAGACCCAGAAACACCGGATTGTCGCGACGTGGCCCCACCCCGGCGACCAGATGTACCTCCCCCAGACCCGCATACTTGCCACTTGCCAGTGCCTGCCGTGCGGCGGTCACCACCCCGTCATCGAAAAACCAGGTATGACGGTTGCCGGCTTCATAATAGGGAGAATACAACGGCACAATCCATTCCGGCGCAGCTGCCGCCAGGCGTCCGGCAAAATCCGCCGGGACGCTGGAAACGATGCCCAGCACGACATTATTCTGCTGCAGTTTGTCGACCACCTCCCGGGGGCTGATGTATTCACTGTGATCCCAGTTGTAGTGGAGATGGATATCGGCAAAAGCCGGCGGCATGGCTGTGTCGCGACTGGCGCAAGCGGTTAACAAGCCAAGCAGCATCAAGCCAACGACAAGGGGGGAAAACTGCAATCGTGTCATGCCGGTGAAGTCCCGTAAGTGCGGTAGGTCATTAAATGCGGCCGGTTCATGTAATCCTGGCTGGTCATTTCATACAACCGACTGCGGGTGCGTTGAAACGCAAAGGCCAGCCGCCTGCCGGTATAAAGTTGATCCGGCAGGGCGGCGGCGGTGGCAATCAGTTTAACATTATGATCATACAGGGCATCGATCAGGTGAATAAAACGCTTCGCGACATCATCCTGTGCCTCGGTCATCACGGGTATCCTGCTTAAAAACAGGGTATGGAACTGTAACGCAATCTCGATATAGTCGCTGGCCGCCCGCGGGGTATTACATAACACCTGAAAATCAAACCACACCACATCATCGGCAAGGGCAATATAGGGAATATCCCGGTGATTGATATGCAACTGCCGTCCATGTTTCGGTGTCGAGGGTGCCAAGTCGGTAAAACGCTGCTCTAACCAGTCATGGCCCTTGTCCCCCGTGACGACCTGGTACGTGTCGCCATGGGTCAAACGATAAAGACGATAATCCTGGCCGTCCCGCAGATCGACTTCCTCCAGATTCTCCTGCAACAAGCTGATCGCCGGCAAAAAACGTTCCCGTTGCAGGCCGTTTTTGTACAGCTGTTTGATTGGAATATTGGAAGTCGCCGCGAGGATCAGTCCGTGCTCAAACAAGGCTTGTAATAAACCAGCCATGATCATGGCATCGCCAATATCGTGCACATGAAACTCATCCAGGCACAGAATACGATAATGATTAGCCAGTTCTGCCCCGATTACTTGTAAGGGATCAGGTGAAGGTGGCAGTTCTCTTAAACGTTCATGGATTTCCAGCATGAAGCGATGAAAATGAACACGATATTTTTCATGAAAAGGTAGCGATTCATAGAAGCAATCCAGTAAATAAGTTTTACCACGGCCGGTACCACCCATGAAATACAGGCCTGTGGTATAACGTGGTTTATTTTTAAACAGACGGGCGAACATCCCCGGTTTCTGTGCCTGGACAGCAAGCATTTCCTGATACAGACGTTGGGTATGGGCAACGGCCTGTCGCTGCAGTGGATCAGCCAGGAAATTTGGCTGCTGCAGATCTGATTGATACCGTTCCAGCGGGGTCATGAATCTTACAAACGTCGTTCCATTATGCGGTGAAGTTCCGCATCGCTTAATACAATGGGATTGGTTTTCATGCTGCTGCCCCGCGAGTGGGCAACAATATGATCAAGATCGGGTTCACTCACTTTATATTCTGTTAATCGTGCCAGTTGCATGTGTTCGGTCCAGGCCATTAAACGTTCCACCAGCATGTGCCAGGCCAGTTGAGGATCCCGAAACCGTTGGCCACAAATAATTTCCGCCAGACGCACATAGCGGCGCAAGGCCGGATTGTCCGGTTCCCGATCACGCATGGCCTGAATGTTGGCATGGGTCGCTTCCGCGACCAGCGTACCGCATACCACGCCATGGGGAATCGGAAAGAACGCGCCCAGGGGAGAGGCCAACCCGTGCACCGCACCGAGTCCAACCTGCGCCAGCGTGATGCCTGACAGCATGGAGGCATACGCCATCTTGGTCCGTGCCGCTTCGTTCACTTCAGGCTCGGCCGCAGCAGTGTCATACCATGCCAACAGCCCGTCACGGGCTGCCCGCAAACCACTCACCGCCAGGGCATTGGTCATCGGGTTAGCGCGTAATGACGTATAGGATTCCATCAACTGGGTCAGGGCATCCATGCCGTTGGCAGCAATCAAGGCAGGTGGGCAGGATATCAACAAATCTGGATCGATCACGGCATATTCCGCCACCAGCTTGTCATCCCGAAACGACTTTTTGAACCCCTCCCTGCCCCTGGTACTCAGCACGGCGTTCTTGGTGGTTTCACTGCCCGTCCCCGCCGTAGTCGGTACCGCGATATAAGGTACGGCTGGCCCGGCATAAGGTCGTTCCGGCCCGACCCCTTCCAGATAATCCAGCACCGAATCACCAACCCGCAACAGCCCGGCGATTGCTTTCGCCGCATCGAGCGCACTCCCCCCCCCGATCCCGACGACAACCTGAATGTCATCGGCAACATGCTGCGTCACGGCCATATCGATCAATTCAGGTGAAGGCTCGCCTGCAACACTGCAATGAAACACCGTCACTCCCTGCTCCTTCAGTTCAGCATGCAACCAGTCGCAATGATCGCTGGCCTGAAAAGAATGCCCCCCGGTGACAAGCAACAGTCGTTGACCGTAACCCCGGATTAATTTGGGTAATTTCGTAAATGTGCCCCGGCCGAATTCAATCCGGGGCAAGCGGGCAATGGAGAAAGGCTGAATAACTTTCATGGTTACTGGTCAGGAATGATCCGGCCGGTTAGTTATGGTTCATGATTCGCTTGCTTTACATTACAACTGAAAAAACGGCGGGCTCCAGGTACGAGCGCAGTCTCTTTGGTTGCTTCTGTTTACTCAACCACAGGATATAAACCATTATAGGAAATACCCTGTCGCGGTTCAGCCATCCAGCCCGCCACTGTCTCCCGCCAGGTCAAATAATGACGGGTTTGTTTATGGGCAGCGGCGTCCTCACTGTTTTTGTATGCCTCATACAGGACAAAGCGGTTGGGATCCTCTGCCGACTGGAGAATGTCAAACCGCAGGTTACCGGGTTCCTGGATCGACTGTTGATGATTGTACTTGCTGGCCTCGATAAATGCCGCAACGTGCTCAGGTTTGATGTGCACATACACAATGGTGACATGCATCTGTGTTTTCCTCCCTGTTATACACCTGGTTTACGGGTTTACTCGTCGTTTCCAAGTATACGACCCGTTCGGTCTGATCACATCCCGGGCCATGAATACACAGCCGCTGTCATTGCGTTGCAAAAGCCACCAGTACCAGTGTGTTTAATCGGTAGTAAAATTGGTTTGTTTATGACTGGCATCACAGAAGGGTTTTTTTCCCGAAGCGCCACAACGGCACAACGCAGCTTTGCTCCGGGTGGTAACAGAGTTGCCATCCTCGGTCTGGATCCGGACCTCGCCCTTGATTACATACATGGCATCGGACCGGCAGGTGATGGTTACGGGCCCGGAAGGGTTGGGGATCTGTTCATCGCGATCATCTTCGAAACCGGGACCTTCATCAAAATCAACTTTCTTATGGCTGCCATCACAGAAGGGTATTTTCTTGGACAGGCCGCAACGACATAAATACAGTTCAGCGTCCTCCGCCAGGACTTCACCATCGGCCGCCAGGACCTGAAATTCGCCTTCACATATTAAAGGCCCGTTGGCGCGAAGCGTGACTGTATTGGTTTTCGAGGGGGGTGCGTTCTGGCTCAAAATTTACTCCTTCCTCTACTGCGACTGCATTTGAAACACAGAATCCCGGTGGACCGGCGCTGCTATGCTACCATAGGTTTTTCAATTTCCAACGCTGCCAGGTCTGTCTTTATGCCTCTCTGGTTCATGCGTCACGGTGAGACGAATTACAACCGCCTGGGTCTGTGTAATGATGATCCCCGACGGGACGTGTCCCTGACCCAACGGGGTATTCGGCAAGCCGAGCAGGCCGCCGGACAATTACGTCACAAGCCTCTGCGCCGGATTCTGGTGTCGGAACTCCCCCGTACCCGGCAAACGGCGGATATTGTCAACCGCTATCACCACGTCCCGATTCACGCCGCTCCCGCCCTGAATGACATCCGCTCCGGCTTTGACGGTCAGCCTTTCACGGACTACTTTGCCGCCATCGCCCATGACCCGTTGCATGCCCGGATCCGTGACGGGGAATCTCTGCTGGACCATAAGCAACGGATCGTCGCCTTTCTGGAGGACTTGCGGTCCCGGCGCGAGGATGCTGTACTGATCGTGGCGCATGAAGAAACCCTGCGGGCTGTTGACGCCTGGTTCCGGCACCTGCCGGACAGCCGCTTGCGGGATCAACATTTCAGTAACGGTGCAATTCTGGAGTTTAACTGGCCATGAATTACCCCTATGGTCTGCTGCCGGACAGTTGGCATTGGATCGCGGTCGTGGTGTACAGCCTGGTGCTGCTGCCGGCACTGTTTACCGCACCCTGGCAACGATTTCGGCGCCCGGAAACCGTGCATGTGTTTCTGGGAAGTTGTGTTGGCTTGCTGCTGATGTGGCACATTACCACCACCCAGTTTCCGGGTTTGAATTACCATTACATCGGTGCCACCCTGTTAACCCTCATGTTCGGCTGGCAATTGGCCTTTCTTGCCTTCAGCCTGGTGTTCATCGGCATGATGTTCAATGGCAGCAGCGACTGGCAGAGTCTGCCGATGAACGTTCTGGTTATGGGCCTCGTCCCCATCCTGGTGAGTCATGCCATATATCGCCTGGTTGACGGCAAGCTCCCCAACCATTTTTTTATCTATGTATTTTTAAACGCTTTTTTTGGAGCCGGTATTGCTCTGGTTGCGATGGTTGGAGTGGCGTCCGGTATTCTCATCCTGGGTGAGGTCTACAGCTTCGCCCAACTGGCACATGATTATTATCCCTTCATTCCATTGATGGTCTTTCCGGAGGGTTTTATTACTGGCATGCTAATATCGATCATGGTTGCCATGACCCCAACCTGGGTATCCACATTCGATGACCTGCGTTATCTTAATGGCAAATAGTTAACGAACAATCCGTCGGGGACGCACGCCTTTTTTACCTTTACTTTAGTTATAGTATGAAAAATTGCGGTGGTTACCTGTATCACCATCCCTGACAGCCATGCCAGAACCCACTACAATTAATATAAAAGGCATCGTAAAGAAGACCATGGATCCGAATCAGACCATCGGTACCGGTAAGCCCCGGGCAGGTGAGGAATATCGGACAAACACGGAGCGTTTGTTCCATGTTGATAAGGTGGGTTGGTATGTCCATACCCGGGAGGGTTTGTGCGGTCCGTTCAACAATAAAGACGGCGCCGAAAACCATGTTGCACATCTTACCCACATCAACCGTTCCGGTTCGCCATTTATCAATACAGTGGAGCTGTAGACTGAGTATGCCCCCCGATGTAAAAACCCAGATGCACACCAACCGGCGCGGCGAAACCGGGCCGGTACCACGCCGGACCCGACGCTTTTACAACAACGGCAAGGAGTGGTTTTTTATTACCCGTGATGGCAAACGTCACGGACCTTACCAACATTTCACCGAAGCCGAAGCTGAACTCAGACTATATCTGCGTCGTTGCGGGATCGTGCGCTACGTCGTATCCTGAATTCCGGCGGCTAATCGCGCGCCGCAAGCCTGGCGCGATAATATGGTTCCTGCATGATGCGATTATGTCTTCCCGCTTCCCCCAGCTTCAGCAATAAATAGCGCAATCGCCGGTTAAGGGCCTGACGTTCCGTCACGTCCTCTGCCAGTTGCAACAATTGCTCCACTTCAGCAATCTCATGACGTAATTGTAAGCTCGGAGGCAAGTAACCGGCGTTTTTCAACAGCCGATAGGCCGCACGCAATTCCTCCGGTACCAGCGCATCGTCCTCCAGCTGCAGCGCTTTGCCGGCACCGGGCAAATTATCAAATTCACCCCGTGCCTGGGCGTCACTGATCCGCGCCTCCACCAGTTGATCGACTAACCACATGTATTTGCGACCTTAAACAATTTCCGCGGCTTCATTGAAATCCAGCCGGGGGCCTCGCGGGTAAAGCCCTGCTGGATCCCCATAGCCAATGGCACAGATAAAATTGGACTTGACCTTGCCGTCCGGGAAAAAAGCAGCATCGAGTTTGGTGTTGTCAAACCCGGACATGGGTCCACAATCGAGCCCCAGGCTGCGGGCAGCCATGATCAAATACGCGCCCTGTAAAGAACTGTTACGAAAAGCGGTTTGTTGAACCTTTTCAGGTTTGCCGATAAACCAGGATCGCGCATCAGTATGCGGAAACAATTTGGATAATTTTTCATAAAATTCCAGATCCATACCGACGATCGCCACGACCGGTGCGGTCATGGACTTTTTAACATTGCCTTCATCCAGACAGGCTTTGAGTTTCTCCTTGGCCTCAGCCGACTTGATAAATACAAACCGGGCGGGACAGGAATTGGCGCTGGTAGGGCCCATTTTCAATAGATCATAAAGTTGCTTGAGCAGATCATCACTCACCGGTGTATCCTGCCACGCATTATGGCTGCGCGCCTGACGAAACAGAACATCAAGTGACGCATCGGTTAAAACTGTGGACGACATTACTAACTCCCTGGTGATACGTATATTTTACTCTCGCACGAATTCAATCCACAGACAACCACACGGTTGTTACTGATATAACACATGATAGATGGTTAACCGGCGTGAAACTTATGAGAGACAAGCAAGGCTTCGGGCACCTGCAGCTTGATCGCGGTGGGCAACTCGAGGCAAATCCCCGGGACGGGACGGACCGATACCCACAAGACATTCAGTCCGAGATTCAGATCAGCAAACACCACTTTGTCCTGGTAACAACGCAGCACAGCTTCAATGCGCTGCACTGTCATTTCCAGAAGATGCCGGGGCTTGTCCCGCAAGTGTGGAATAATCATCATGAAGTCACTGAGCGCCGTCCCGTCGTCAGCATGGGTTGGCACCCGTTGCCAGAGTGGTTCAGCCGGTTGCAGACTGGATATCGCCGTGTCGACATGGCATTGCAGTTTCACGGCACCCTCCCAAGTGATGGCATACCATCATTTATAGCACAATCTACTTCGCCTGCTGACGCGACCGATTTACCTGGGGTTTGAATCCTGCCGGGCGTTTGCGAATCCATTCGACAAAACGCTGAATATCAGGGTGTTGCAACAATGCCGTGCGGGTATTGAAATGCAGCGCCAGTTCCTTTTCCGATAAAACTGTGTGGATATGACTGTGACAAGGACGACACACCCGGAGTATGCGTGTCAGCATCTCGGCACGATTGAATTGTTTCTGGATACGTTTATTGCGGTGCCGGGTTCGGGGTATCAGATGATGCTGGGTTAAATCGGACATCCTCCGGCCACACAATTCACAGGCTGAGGAAGTGTCCGGAATATGGTTACGGGTCGTCATCTAAGAACCGCATGGTTAAACAGGCTGATAAAATCAATCTTACCGATGTTCATTACCCTAGCCACTGACGGGGTCCTGCTCAGCCTTGCCCACTGGTTGTGATTTACCACTGTTAAGCCGTAACGCCACAATACCCGTCAAGGCTATCAGGCTAGCACCGGCAATAAAACCCGCATCCAGTGTCTCCTGCCAGAAAAGATAGCCGTACAGCGCGGCAAACACCACGGAAAAATAGGTGAAAGGCGCCACCTGTGACGCCGCTGCGACACTGTACCCCCGTGTCAATAACAATTGACCCAGGGTACCAAACAGTCCCATCAGAAATAGCAATACCCATTCCCGTGTCGTCGGCAATTGCCATGCCCATAATAATGGAATAGCGGAAATAAACATCACCACCAGTGAAAAATACAGCACGATGCGGAGCGTCGGTTCAGTCTTCCCCAGGCGGCGCACCGTTACCTTGGCCGCGGCAGCAAACATGCCACCCGCCAGACCAACCAGCGCCACCCAGTTAAACGCGCCTTCGGGTTTTAACACCAGGGCAACGCCCACGAAACCCAGGCCCACCACCAGCCAGATCTTCGGACCCACTTTTTCGTACAGCCAGGCCGCGGCAATCAAGGGCATGAACAAAGGCGCTGTCATCTTGAGTAACATCCCGTCCGCCAGATGCAAATTGGCGAGGGCATAGAAAAAACAATACATCGCCGAGACACCGAGGACAGCTCGCAACAGATGTAGATGTAACACCTGCGTCAGGAAGACTTTTGTTCTCATTCGCCGCAGCAAAACCGGCATCAGGATCAATACGCCAAACATCCCACGCATAAACACCACAACCTCGGTGGGTAAATCCAGTGAAACAGCTTTCACCGTCGCTCCCATCGACGCGAACAACAGTTCCGAAGCCACAATCAGGCCGGCACCTAAAACAAAATTTTGAGGATATCTCATCGCGCTACGAATTCTAACAGACAGCCTGGCTGTGAATTGCTCAAGCCCTTCCGGACTGTTGCGGGCATATGCTTCAACCTCGGGCACAATAATTCCGGCTCCTGGTTCGCCGGTGAGCGGCGATCACGTAAAATCGACGGGTGCAACAAACTCCTTTCGCTCACTCAACGATGGCGCCCATCCGCCGGGCGATCGCAGCAATCAATGGTGCGGGTGGGTAATCAGCCGCGGCGGAGTGTAAATACGTCTGCCACTGTTGATAGATCGTAGCGAGATCCGCATTCGTGCCATGGCAACCCAGAACATTGATTACATAATCGCCAATTTTCCAGGGTCCTTCACCGCTGAGGGTTCCTTCAACCAGGTGAATGGTCTCGTCGGGTTGTCCCAGGTGCCAATAGAGTTCGAAATAGATTAACCCCTTGGGGTGTGGGAAGAGTTCAGCAAGGAGCTGTTCTTTTCCCTGTGGATTACGCATCATCAATGGTGCGGTTATCGAAAACAGGTCAGCCATTAAGAAAATATCTTCTTGCTTTATTTGACTCTGACGGCATCGAGACTGACCACGGGCTGATCCCCCACCACTTCCGCGCTATGAATCTCGCCACGAGGTACGGCCAGACAATCCCCCGCTTTCAAAATTACCGACCTGCCCTGCATGGTCATTTTAAATTGACCACTCATTACCGCATCAATCTTGTCAACACCATGGCTATGCGGTGGAAATACTGTTCCCGGTGGGTAGACGTAACGTGTAACCTGATAACCACGGGCTTCCAGTCTCGTACGCAAAGCTGATTCACTAAGCGATCCGTTCTGTTCTGAATTCCAGTGTTCAATTTGCATAATGATTAATCGTTTTCTGTATTGTCGATCATGGCCTGTACCACTGCACACCAGCCAGAAGCAATGTTTTCAAGCTTGTAGCCGCCCCCACCCAGCGCCAACAGATGCCCCTCACAATGTTGGTCGGCCAGTTGGCATAAGTCTGATGCCACCCGGGCATGCACCTGCGAGGAATACGCCATATGGGTAATAGGATCACCCTGTATGCTATCTACCCCGCATTGCAATAAAATAAACTCCGGTTTGGCATTAGCGATAAACTCTTTTGCTGAATTCCATACCTTGTCAAATATGGCATCATCTGCGCCCATGGGCATCGGAATATTCAATTTTGTTCCCGTTGCACTGTCCCGGCCGGTCTCATTTACTGCCCCTGTACCCGGATACAAAAAATGCCCGTCTTCATGCAGATCGACAATATAAAGATCAGGATCCGTTTCATAACTGTAAAACACACCATCCCCATGATGGGCATCAATATCCACATAGGCAATCCGATTGATATTGTACTCGTGACGCAGGGTTTCAATTGCCATCCCGCAATCGTTGAAGACACAAAAGCCGGCTGCGCGATCCCGACGAGCGTGATGCAAGCCGCCGATGGGGTTAAAAGCGCGGCGGCACTCTCCCTGCATGATCAGCCGGATTGCTTTGAGTGTTGTCCCGGCGACCAGTGCCGCCGCCTCGAAGATACCGGGCACAACGGGCGTGTCACCCCGATCCAGGTAGCCGATGCCTGCCAGGGAAGCCAGTTTCACACCTTCTATATACTTGTGGTCATGAAAACGTTCGAGTTGTTCCGGGGTTGCAGTAACGGCCTCACAGGTCTTGACCTGTTGAACCAACCCTTTTTTCACCAACGCCTGATTAAAGGCATTGAACCGTGCCGGCCCGAAGGGATGCTCTTCACCGAAGTTATAACTGCTGAGACGCTTGTCATTAAACACGCATACTGTTTCAGACACCGGGCTCTCCTGATTGCTAACGTCGAGTATAATGAACCAGCTATTTACGGTTAGTCAAAAACTGCTAGCATATATTGTAATATGTAACTATTTATGAGCATTGGTTTTATTCATATGCAAATTCAAATCCGTATCGCTGACATCAATCTCACTGCGACACTACGGGACACACCGACAGCCAAAGCCATCCTGGCGGCCTTGCCACTTGAGTCACGGGCCCAGACCTGGGGTGAGGAAGTGTATTTCAAGACCCCGATTAACGTTGATCTCGAACCTGATGCCAGGGACGTGGTTCAGGCCGGAGAACTGGCATTCTGGATCGAGGGTGCATGCATCGCCATCGGCTTCGGTCGCACGCCTATCTCACAGGGGGACGAAATCCGCCTTGCTGCACGTACCAACATCTGGGCCGATACGCCAGATGATGTACGGCAATTGAAAGTCATCAAGACGGGTGATCCGATTTACATTCACGTAGTGAAATAAACGACTCCATAGACGCGATGCTGCATCAAGATCAATTCACCATCAGCACTAAAGGTCGCGGCACTTACGAAGTCACGGATCAAGTGCAACAGATCGTCAACGCCGCGAACATCGATACCGGTCTGTGTCATGTGTTTGTGCATCATACCAGTGCCTCACTGATGCTATGTGAAAATGCCGATCCCACCGTGCGATCTGATCTGGAAAGCTTCATGGCCAAAGTCGCACCGGATGGGGACCCCATGTATCGTCATACCCTGGAAGGACCGGATGACATGCCCGCTCATATCCGGAGCATCATTACCACCAGTGGTCTGACGCTCCCCGTCAGTAATGGGCACTGCGGGCTGGGAACCTGGCAAGGGGTTTATTTATGGGAACATCGTACCTCCGGTCATCGCCGTAAACTCACCGTGACGGTACAGGGTGCATAGCGCATCTATACTGCCTGTCGACCGTTTCCCATATTCTCCAATCTGGCTAATGAAAGCTTTATCTATACAAGATTTCTTTTTCACCTGCCGCTGCGGTTGCATTTACTAATACAATTGCAAATTTTCGCCCTGCGTTGGCGAGCTTAGGGAGAATGACTTTTTCGATTTTTATTATTTCGCCCGCCGCTGCGCGGCTCGGGCGAGCCCCTTTTCTTTGCTCGTCCAAAGAAAAGGGCCGAAAAGAAAAGACGCCCCACGACTTGTGCCTATTCTCAATAGCCATTGAGAATAGGCATTCCCTCGTTCCTCGAGAAAATCAGCCCTCGCTGTAAACTCGGTTGCGTTGCTCCCTCAAACAACAGCTCGGGATCCCTGGTTTTCTCTGCGGGACTCGGCGGCGTCGAAGGGGATGTCCCCGAATAGCAAGTACGGCGTTAATCAAAGGGCCATTCCCCTTAGGCGATGCCGAGGCGCACAGCCCGAAGAGGACAAGCCGAGACGTTGTCTGAGCGAATGGTGTTGATGAGCGAGTTTACGTCGCGGCCCGCTGAGGGCGCGCACCGAGGGTATCCGCGCAAGCGGACGAGCCTGGGGGAGCATTTCTTTGGTTACTTTCTTGTTGCCACAAGAAAGTAACCCGCCCATAGCGGCACAGCCGCGGGGCGGAACAATAAACAGATTCAAAGGTTGCTCGCCCAAGCCGCGTAGCGGCGGGCGAAAGAAGAAACAATGAAAAGTTTGATTTTTCTACGTTGCCCACAGTGATACAAAATAAAATATCACGTCACCCTTGAAACACTTCATCCGAAGCAAGATAAGGTGTTTTTGCCTCGGTACTTTCTCGTCCCAGAATTGCGTTCCGATGTGGGAACCCCCAGCTTGTTCTTTATAAACGCGCTCCCGGACATAATTTCGTTGTAAAGACGTCCTTCATTTCGATACAAAATAACGGCAGATCACCTTGATAGTGATCTGCCGCATCACGCTTGCGCGAATCTTCGCGCGTTTTCAGAATCGGCGACTACTGTTCGCCGCTACCCTAGTTGGTGCCGGGCAATGTCCAGGCGTTGTCCTGCGAGATGTAGTCATCGATCCACCACACCCGCCGGGCCGCGGCATCGGACTCATCATTGAGATGATCAAACTGGGCCCAGACACCGTACAGGAACGCGCCGCTTGGGTTGGCCTCGAGGCTTGCCTCGCTAGCCTCCAGCTCGCGCCGACCCTGTTCCATCTGATCGAACTCGTTGCAAAAGCCGCTGCCGACCAGTTCTTCCGGCACTTCCACCTCATGGGGATCGGAGGGATAACAGACACTCAGATCAGTCTCTTCCGCCCACACCTGGTAGTGGTCGCCGAACATCACTGCACGACTGTAAAACAGATCCAGCGGCTCCGGCTCGCCCTCGGCGGTGGTGGTGTTGTCTCCGGTCTCAAAGACAACGAAGAAACGGGAGGGATTACGCAGGTCCTCGCCGTCCGGATCGTATACCCCAACGCCAAATGGATCCGCCGTGATGCTTTGCCCACGCGGTGAACCGGTGGTGGCATAGCGGGGATCCAGCGTGGTGGTGCGCATGGACTTGTGCTGGGTCACATTGCGGGCCTGCTCGGCTGCGCCGGCCGCATACTGACTACAGGTCCGCGGCTCAACAATGTCACCGCCGCCGGTTTCGGTGGCGCGATAGGTCTCACAGGTTACAGTGCCTGCACCACTCCATTGGGTACCGTCCCAGTGCCGGTAGTTTGCCGGCAGCGTGGTCCAGGTCTCGCCGCCATCGAAGGAGCGGCGGACATAGAGCTCATACCGATCGTTACCCACTGCGTTGGTTCGCCAGTTGGGTGACCAGGCGTAGAGGACCATGATGAAGTCGCCGTCCAGAAACCCGCGGTGACCCTTGGCCACATCCAGAGGGTTATACCAGGACTGATCGACAAGTGTTGAGGCATCAGTCCGGGCATCGGTTTCGCAGTTCAGCAGCTCCAGGCCGTCACTGGCGCTGACCGTGGTAAACGCCGCCGGGCATTGATGCCAGCTCAGCACCTTGGTGCGATTGGGTGTAACATCGCCACCCTGCAGCACGGGATTGGTATCACCAATGCCGAAAGTGGTGCCCTGATCCAGGTTCACCTGCGGACAGGTCACATCGCCGCCCGCCTGCGAATCGGTACAGGTGTCCGGGATATAGCCCGACAGGTTGATTGCCGAATCCATGCACAGGCCATCCGGATAGTAAGGATTCTCCGGCGTACCGTCACTGCCCCGGCCGTATAACCAGTTCTCACAGGCCATGTTGCGGAAAGCGTATGGATTACCTTTGCGTGCATTCCAGCCACTTGGCGCGATAATGCGCCGTGCCATCACGTCGGCCGGTCCGCCCTGCTGCATGATGCCTTGCTTCCAGAGCGGAAATGCGATCAGTCCGGACTTGTTGCCGGCACCGCCGCCACCCATGCCGCAGTTACCCGGTGGTACCGCCGGTGTGGCTGGCGTGGCCGGCACCCCCGGACCATTGGGATCCGCAGGAATGGCCGGTGTTGCCGGGACATCGTTGCAGTGATCCGGCTCTGCAGGCGTACCGCCGACGTCATTAGTGTCGACCTGTGCCAGCACAATGTCACTCTGCACCGTCTGATACATGCTGTCCAATGCAGCCAGCATGATGGGCGACCGGGCTGCAACCAGTGAAAAAGGATTTGAAGGAATGTCTGAAGTGCCTGCCACGGTCGGATTCCGCGACACTTTGGCAAGTGATTGCGCTATCAGACTGGCGCGGCGGGCGATCTCGGTGTTCCAGATCTCGTAGTTGTAGTCACCGAAATCCCAGAAGTCCGCTGTGTTCGCCACGGGGTAAAACTCACCTGTGATCCAATCCACTTCGGGCTGGTTGAGCTGGTTGCCGTGACCGCCCAGGTTGGCGATCAGACTGTCCAGGTTCTCCTTGCCTGCAAAGTTGCCGGCCTCATCACCGGTGAGCTCCATGTTGAAGGTGTAGTACCACATGTTCTTGCCTTCATCGAAGGCGATGCAGTTCTCGTCGGTATCTGGATCACAGGGCGTACCGTCGCTGAACCCGAACCGTCCCAGGCCCTTGGACTCCTCGGCCTGAAACACCACGAAACCACTGTCGAACACGTCATCGCGATTACTATCGTAGCCATAAAGTGCCACCCGCGGTCGCGTGGAAGCCACGTTGCCAACCAGCGGTAACCTGTATTCGGTCACGCAGATCGGGGACAACGTACCCTGTGGTCCGGTAGGGATCTCCACTGTGTCGGCGCACATGTCGACCATGCCGTAGTCCAGGGGATTGAGTACGTCCGGATGATCGGCATTGATGGCTGAACCATTGCAGTAGGGTTGTGGATTGTTCACGTTGCACCGGGCATTGTCGGAGACGCGCATGGGCATGGAGAAAGGAATGCCCACCTGGGGTTTCTGTGTGATATCACCGTCACCGGCAGCCAGCGCCTCATACTCGGCGAGCGTGATGATATTCGCACCTGCCTCATCAGTGGGATCCTCCACCAGATTGAAGTGCTCCCACTCGATATAGGAATACCAGACATCAGTCTGGCTATTGGCGACCGCGCCGCTCCAGCCCTCACCCGGGCCTTCGCCCTGACCGGGACGAAGACCTTCCGGATCCTCCTGCCAGGTAATGACACAACCCGCACCGGCATCGCAACTGGCCTCAATGCGGTTCACGTCGCGCCGCCCCGAGGTCAGACGCTCTGCCCGGAACCAGCGTACGTAGCTCTGCTCGATCGCATCCGTGCGTGGATCGTCGCCCGGGACGATGGTACCGCGTGCTGCCCATAAACAGTTGAACGGGACTTCACCCACCACCCGATTCGGTTCGAAGCTGTCTTCGGCGTAGTCTACCGTGCCTTGCTGCCCACCAACGCCGAACATGTCAACCAGGTACAGATCATCGGGTGACGGATTGGTCGGAGTGAGCGGATCAGGCCCTACGTCAATGCCCAGGTAACTGGCGATCGCACTAAATTTTTCCGGATTGCTGGTGGGCAAAGCATAATTGGGTGATCCGCCGCGGCAATAGCGGCTCGGCCACACCACCAGCGCATTGGTGCCGGATGTTGCCTGGAACACATTGACCACATCACCGGGATAGTAACCATCCGTCACCTCAAAGAGCGGGATATCGTTACGATCGACAGTACAGCCACCACCACCACTGCTGCCGTCGCAAGAGCTTTCGAATGCCGACTCGGACAGGTTGGTCACTTTATAGGTCAAACCGTCATCGAGACTGACTGCCGCATAGGCGTCGCGCAGACCGTGACCGGCAAAACCGATACCGTCGTAGGTGACGGCCGGACCAAAGATGTAAACCCCGATCAGCGGCTTGGCAGTGGGCCTCGTCTCCACCAGCTGGTCGTCAATATTGTAATACTCGATGGGTACAACCGTACCGTTCGCCGCCTGGCTCGTCACATAGAACTTCATCGAGTCGATGAACGCATGATCCGCATGGGGCGTATATACTCCCGGCAAAGGAAAATCGGGTGTTTGACCCGGTGACGGCAGCATGCTCTTGCGCACCAATGCGCCGTCATCAGCAGAAACCGAGAAACTCATCAAGGCTGTGAAGAGCAGCGAAACCGTAATAATTAACGCTTTTGATTTCATGATGAACGCTCCTTCTATATTTATAAATTGAAACCTCGTATCAGGCAGACAAGGTCTGGATTGTTCTATGCTGTGACCTCTATCTTTACTACTTAACCGTTACCCAACGAAATGACATCGAAATGCATCAGCACATGTATACAGCACAGCATTCCTGATTGAATTTTCATCATGCTGGTATTCATGCGTATGACTAAAGACTTCCGGCTGCGATGTTCCTGCTTCATCAAGAACATGCCATAAAGGCTAAGGTGTGGTTGGATCTAAAGCGTAGAATTTAAATATGTTGTGTCAATTACGGGAATGTTATGTTGCGCACATTTCTATAGTTCTCTTCTCCAGGAAGGCATACCTATATTCGATCATGTGCACTGTGTCACAGGTAAGATCTTGTTTGATATTTTAAATGTGGATTAAATACTGTTATGAGAAATATAAACAATCAAAAATAAATTTAATAACAAAGGAAACTGGCAGACTAGATTAAAATTCGTGCTCATAAATATTCTGGCAACCTCATCAGGTCACACCAGTATCTTTATTAATCGCACTCATAAGGCTTCACCGTAACATCGTCCTTACCGTTCAGCCGTCAGCAAAAATCATTTAATCAAAGCGAGTTCAACCATGAAACGCTTGATCCGAGGCAAGATAAGCTGTTTCTGCCTCGGTACTTTCTCGTCCCAGAATTGCATTCCGATGTGGGAACCGGCCAAAGCGACGAATCAGTTCCCTGTGATGATTTGCAAACTTGAGATTATCCTTCAACCCTGCTGCTTCATATAACGCAACCGATCGATCCTGATCTGCCAGCGATTCACTGTGCATGAATGGCATATAAAGAAAAGCTTTCTGCTCATCACTCAGTTCTTTATCCCAACCTTTTTCGATAGCACGTGCGGCAATGTCACGGGCCCCGGCCTCGGTGGCAAAGCTTTGTGCTTTGCCTCGATAAATGTTGAGGGGGATCTGGTCAAGGAGAATAACCAGTGCCAGCGCACCTTCTGCATCCTCAGTCCAGCTGCTCAGCTTACCCTGCGCTGCCTGTTGCCAGAGTGACTCAAACCGCTTACTCAACTGCTTGTCGAATTCCGGTGTCGAATTAAACCACAATGGCCGTACCGCATCGGAAAACCAGAATCCAATGATGTCTGCTGGCGACTCGAACATTAACCATTTCCTCCTGCTTCACTGCCAAATACAAAGATCACAGGTATTGTCATCCTACAGCTATGCGCCGATATAGATTCAGAGGTCATCACCTATAACTAAAGTCCTAATTTATCGCATGTATCTGCAAAATGTGAACTGTGTCACAAAAAGGAATTCAAGCCAGATAGCCTCAATGCAGATATGTATTAAGAACTAAAAATTACAAAATGTAGGGAGATATCGAGAGTGATTATCCGCAAATTTACTTTCCTGGCAGCCCTGATACTCGCAAGTACGCTGTCCTTTACTGTCCACGCCGCCAGCACGCCGCACTGGGTGCACTACACCTTACTGCAAAGCAATCCCCGGTTGCCGAAAAAAGTGGTGGTCCTGCCGGTGAATATTGAGGTTCTGGAAGTCACTGCCGGCGGGGTAAAGGAAGAAGTACCGGCATGGAGTGCCGAGGCCAGCAAGAACGTCTTGAAGTCACTGTCCATCGCAATCAAGAAAGATCCAACGATACAGGAAGTCCGGGCACCCCGGTTCTCGAAAAAAGCCACCGCGGCCGTAGACGAACATATGGCACTGTACAAACTCGTCGTGAATACTGCCTCCAATATCGGCTGGCAGCACAAGATTCGACGGTTTGATTACGGGATTGGTCCGGGATTGACATCACTGCGACAGAAAACCGGCGCCGATGCCGCCATAATGGTCTACGGTCGTGATCATGTCTCCACCGCCGGACGCAAAGCCAAGGCTGTCGCCGGCAATATCCCTATCATCAATATCTTCACGGGCCCACCACCCAAACTGGGTCATTCCTACATTCATATCGGGGTAGTCGATCTCAGGACCGGTGATCTGTTATGGATGAACAGTGAGTATCGCGAAGGCGCTTCGAATCTTCGCGATTACGATGATGCCAATGAAATTATCGCGGCGATCTTTGAATGGTATCCCGGCATCGAAAAATACCGCAAAGTCTATGTACAGTAGGAGCATCCCGATGAGAAATGTTTTCTACTTTATGCTGTTGTCTTTGTTTGTTGGTGGTTGTGCTACCACGGGTGGCGTGACATCGTTCAGCAACGCCGAAGATACCGGTAATCTGCACGAAAAGGAACGTCGCCTGTGGCATGAGGCCGCTGGTTTTGACGATACTATTGCACGCAGTGACCAGCTTTATGAAAACAAGCAGGCAACTGTCTATTTGCAAAACGTGATGGACCGCCTCTACCCGGAATTCAAGGGCAAGATCCGTGTCTACATTTATGATTCAACTGAACTTAATGCCTTTGCCTTACCCAATGGCAGTGTCTATTTCAACCTCGGTCTACTGGCCCGCATCCAGAACGAAGCTCAACTGGCAGCGGTAATGGCTCATGAGGCAGCGCACTTTATTGAAAAGCATAGCTTCAAGCAACGCGTAAGTACCAAGAACAGCGCCGCTTTCGCCTTGTCCGGTATTCCCTTTGCCAGTCTAGCGGCCGCCTCATCCATCAGCGGATTTTCCCGCGATCTCGAACGGGAAGCAGATGCCAAGGGTTATGAGCGGCTGGTCAAGGCCGGTTACAATCCGCGCGAAGCCCACAAGGTCTTTCAGCATCTGGCAGATGAAGTGGATGCTCTGGGCCTGGAAGAACCTTATTTCTTCTCATCTCACCCGGCATTGGTTGAGCGCATCAATGAGTTCAAACACCTGTCGTCCAATTACAAAGGTAAGGGTCGAATCGGTTCGAAATCATACAACCGTGTGATCTCACCACTGAGGCTTGAAGCCCTCCACAAGGACATCGGGCAGGATCGCTACAAGAGCGTCATTCTGGTTATGGAAGACGGGAAAATGCGTCGCTATTATCCCTCGGCCAGTTATTACTATCTGGGTGAAGCATACAGTCGACGGGACGAAAAAGGTGATAACAGTAAAGCTTTAAAAGCCTACAGAACGGCGGTGAAAAAGTCGCCGAAATTCGCGCCCGCCTATATGCGCCTGGGAATGCACTATATGAAAACCGGGAGCAAGAAGAAGGCACGTTATTATTTCAAGAAATACCTGAGCCTGGCACCTAAAGATGCCCGTGATCGCGGATATGTCGAACACTACTTGAAATCACTCTAAGGATAAGGGACCAAAATGATTAAAAAAGCCCTCGCATTGATCGTACTGGTATTGTTAACCAGCGGTTGCGCCCAAACGGCCTACTGGACAATGACTGATGACGTAAATCGTGTTGTCAAGTCAACCAGTTTTCAGATGAGCGTGCCGGAAGGTTGGGTCAGAACTACAAAACCTGTTACCTGGGAACGCATTGAGATTGACGGCGAACCACAGACCATCCTGCTGGAATCGATGGCAGTGACTCGAGATGGCACCGGTATTCATGCCATTACTGTCACCCGTCATTATCCCGACACTTCTTTCCCGACTATCAAGCGAAAAAGCGTTGCCAATATGCTGCCTCCCGAAGTCGCGGATCTGTATGTTTCGGAACTGCGCAAGCGCAGCGGCCTGGAACGTTTAAAAGTCCTGAGTAACAAACCAGCGAAAGTAAATGGTAAGCCTGCGTTCAGACTGGTGATGCAGTACAAGAATGAAGATGGTCTTCGAATCCGTATTGTGTCGTATGGGTTTGTCGATAAAACCGGTTTTTACACGATCAACTATCGCGCACCTTATTTATATTATTACAAACGGGATTACAAAAAATTTACCAGCGTGGTTCGTTCATTCAAACAGTTGAAGAGTGCAGATGATCCACCTCCGGAGATACCCGCCTGGGCCAAGCTGTTTACCTGATTTAACGGAAAGGTCGACATTGAGTCGACCTTTCTTTTTTACTCAGATGGATATTTCACCCCCGTCCCGCCGAGACCGCAATAACCACCTGGATTCTTGGCCAGATACTGCTGGTGGTAATCTTCCGCATAATAAAATTCCGCTGCCGGCTCGATTTCGGTGGTAATTTTGCCTCGTCCGGTCTTCGCCAGGGCTTGCTGATACCGCTCAAGACTGGCCAGCGCCTGGGCCTTTTGTTCTTCATCGTAATAATAAATTCCTGAACGATATTGAGTGCCGATATCATTGCCCTGTCGCATGCCCTGGGTGGGATCATGTGCCTGCCAGAAGATTTGCAACAGGGTGGCATAACTGACTTTTTCTGGGTCAAACACCACCAGTACCACTTCATTGTGACCGGTCATACCGCTGCACACTTCCTCGTAAGTCGGGTTGGGCGTGTAGCCCCCTGCATAACCCACCGCAGTGGTATAAACACCGTCGTTTTCCCAAAAGCGTCGCTCCGCTCCCCAGAAACAACCCAGACCAAACACTGCCTGTTGCAAACCGGCGCAAAACGGCGGGGCCATCACATTACCCAGGACATAGTGTTTGTCCGGCACCGGCATTCTTGCCGTTCTGCCGGGTAAAGCCTCTTCCGGAGTCGGCATGGTGGTCATTTTATGCAGTCGGAACATGGCTCACCTTGGCTTGTTTGATTGGAAATACACTTGGACCATGATCTGATGATAACGTTGCGCGGCTTCGAAATCTTTATAGCCCCGAATATTACGTGCAGATATGCAAAAATAACACCCAGAATTCGTGGAGTAATATCTGGCATTTGGATAGTTCCGCCCCGCGGCTGCGCCGCTATGGGCGGGTTACTTTCTTGTGGCAACAAGAAAGTAACCAAAGAAATGCTCCCCCAGGCTCGTCCGCTCACGCGGATACTCTCGGTGCTCACCCTCAGCGGGCCTCGACGTAAACTCGCTCACCTACAACGTTCGCTCAGACAACGTCTCGGCTTTTCCGCTTCGGGCTGTGCGCCTCGGCATCGCCTAAGGGGAATGGCCCTTCGATTAATGCCGTACTCGCTACTCGGCGACAACCCCTTCGACGCCGCCGAGTCCCGCAGAGAAAATCAGACATCCCGAGCTGTTGTTTGAGGGAGCAACGCGACCGAGTTTTCAGCGAGGGCTGATTTTCTCGAGGAACGAGGGAATTCCGTTTCTCAACCTAAGTTGAGAAACGGAACAAGTCGTGGGGCGTCCTTTCTTTTAGTCTATTTTCTTTGGACGAGCAAAGAAAATAGACTCGCCCAAGTCGCGTAGCGGTGGGCGAAATAGAAGTGAAATAAAGGATATTTACACAGAAAGTAACCCGCCCATAGCGGCGCAGCCGCGGGGCGGAACAATTAATAGATTCAGAGGTTACTCGCCCTGAGCGCGTCAGCACGAAGCGAAATACACAATATCGCATCAAAACAAGAACTTCATGCCAAAGATTATCGCCATCTGGATTCCGGCATTCGCCGGAATGACGAGTATCTTGCTGCCCTGTCAGGCAAACTTAAGCCATCAGTATAATAGGTGCTTACCTCGTATTGCCCATAATGGCAACCACAATTAAAGCTTCCTCACCCTACCGGATGATGTTTCCCCACCACATGCACACTACTGGCCTGCAGTCCGGATTCACCCATTTCCTCGGTAAACCAAACCTCGTCACCAATTTCGAGCGAGTCGAAATCTGCATCGACGACGCTGTTACGATGAAAATAAATATCCCGTCCCTCGGCATCCTGAATCCGTCCGTAGTCCTGCATCGGGATCAGTTCCGAGATATTGCCATGTGGTGGAACTTCGTGACTCTTTACCTTGCCGCGTTGCTTGCGGGCGTAGTCCTGTAACTGTCGGCGTATCGCATCAAACGCATCGCGCACCGCCACATACGCGTCTTCGTGGGCATGATGATCTTTCGGAGTACGGCTGGCGATCAATTCGCCATCCGGCACGGTTAAGTCAATCCGCACATGATACAAATTGCCTTTATGATGATGGCCATGGGGTGCTTCCACCATTACGCGACAGGCCATGATACGTTCATAAAACTGATCCAGTTTGTCAGCTTTCTCTCGAATGTCAGCTTCCAGGGCATCGGAATGCGGGATATCACGGAATGTAATTTCCAAGGGCTGTTTCATATTATCCCCCCTATATCTTGAGAGTAACCCTCAGGTTTTCCGGCAGCAAAGTGGAAAATCACTGCCTTACACTTAAATAATAGTTCAAGAGCTCCCTGATTTTTGATGCTTGCGATAAATGCTGCAACGTTTTAACCAGAGTTCCATGCCGGGGCCAGTTACCGGCAGGTGTTCGTGCACACCCAGCAGCAAAGCTCCGCCAGGGCGCAAGGCATCACACAGCTGCTGGGCAATGCGAATTTGTAGTGCCTGATCATAGTAGGTGAAAGCCAGATTGCGACATAAAATCAGATCAAAATCCCGGTCGGGGGCCATCTGGCGGATATCATGGATCTGGAATATCACGTCGTGCTGATATCCGGGCTGCAGGCAATACTCGTCCCTCACCCTGGTGAAGGCGGTTTCGCGCCAGGCTATTGGCAGGTTTTTGACACTACTGAATGGATAGCAGGCAATCCTGGCACGCTTGAGTAATTCGTTTTTCGTATCCGTCGCCAGAATGTGTAATGCCAGTTGTGGAAACGCCTGTTTCAGGCTATACGCCCATAGCAATACCAGCGTGAAGGGTTCTTCCCCGGAAGCACACCCGGCACTCCAGATCTTCAACTCCCGCCTGCCCTGCTGTTCCGCCTGCTGACACAGTACCGGCAGCACCGTTTCTGCCAGACAGGCAAACACCAGCTTGTCGCGATAAAAGCGGGATATGGTTACCTGACAAATCTCATCAAGCTTGCGCCATTCCTCCGGATGATCATTCAAATACGTCTGGTATGCAGTAATCTTATCTAAATGCAGTTCGTGAAGATGTCGCTGGAGTCGTTTACAGACACGAGTGCGGATTTTTCGAAATCCGGCCCATTGCATCTGCATCTGGGGTAATACCCATTGCAGGAAGCTGATGCATTCATCATCTTTCATCGCAAAACCCTACTGCCAGGCGGGTTCACTATCAAGCCATATTTAACCAGCTACACTTTCATATACAGGTGCTATCGTTATTCATGCATGTTCAAAATACCGGACACCAGAAAGTCAGACTGCCGTAAAATTGGGGAAGAATAAGGAAAACACCACATTGCGCTGTGAACTGATCTCATGGACAGAAGTACAACGCCTGTGTCTGCGACTTGCAACACTGATCCGGGATTCGGACTTTCAACCTGATATTGTGGTTGCGATTGCACGCGGTGGTTATGTGCCAGCTCGATTGTTATGTGATTATCTCGATATCATGACACTGACCAGCATCAAGATAGAGCATTATCTGGCAGGTTCCGCCAAACAGGCACATGCAGTGATTCGGCAGCCGCTCTGTACCGCCATTGAAAACCAGCGAGTGCTATTGGTGGATGATGTCAATGATAGTGGTGACACGCTGGATGTTGCAATCCAGCATTTGTACAGCTTTCAGCCACATGAGGTACGCATCGCGGTAATGCATCACAAGACCACTACCCATTTCAAAGTGGACTATCTGGCGAAAACCATCATCAAGTGGCGCTGGTTAATTTATCCCTGGGCCGTGGTTGAGGATATTTCCGATTTTCTTAAACGGCTAACCCCACCACCAACGTCTTTACCGGAAGCGCAGCAGCAGCTGGCTCGCCAATATGGCATCAAGATATCCCGCCATCAACTTAAAATGCTGTGGCCGTTTCTCGCTCCCCCTCTAAACCATTCCGAGAAAGGTATTACGGGAACAATCCACCATGAACAAGACTGACTACGATATTCGCGATATCGATCTGGCTGACCAGGGTAAAAATCGAATTGAATGGGCCCTGCAGGAAATGCCGGTCTTGCGTGAACTGACTGCGCGCTTCACCCAGACGCAACCCCTCAAGGGGATCCGCATGAGTGGTTGTTTGCACATCACGACTGAAACCGCCAACCTGGCACGCACCCTGAAAGCAGCTGGCGCGGAGCTGGTGCTTTGTGCGAGTAATCCTCTCAGCACGCAGGATGATGTCGCAGCGGCACTGGTGAAGCACTATGCCATCCCGGTGCACGCCATCCGGGGTGAAAACACGGCAACCTATTATCAACACATTAATTCCACACTGGACC
>JBECLA010000080.1:0-5093 GCA_040235565.1 Thiohalomonadales bacterium
GCGCCCGTAGCTCAGCTGGATAGAGCGCTGCCCTCCGGAGGCAGAGGTCAGAGGTTCGAATCCTCTCGGGCGCGCCACTCACTTCGTACGCGTCGCGCCCATCCCTCGGATTTCCAGCCCTCCGGGCGTTCGACGAACTGCGAATGTCCACCGGACATTCGGTTTCATCTCACCCTCTCGGGCGCGCCACAACAAATAAAAGCGCCTACCTTGTAGAGGCGTTTTTATTTGTTCAGGTCCGATAGGTTATGAACCTCAGACCGGAGGTCACATGAGGTTCGACCGAACCGTCGGAGCGTAGCGACGACGACCCCAAAGGGGCGGAGTACAAGGACGTACGGAGTAATCCTCTCGATAAACAAACAATCCTGGTATATCGCTACTGTCTACAAACAAAATATGGTGACCTTACAAAAAGAAAATGTCGGCTTACGGCCAGAAGCAGTCATTCGATAATGAATGAGATTAAAGTGGTTTGTTCTCTTTCAGCCTGTTTATTGAGTATATGCTAATGAGGTATCTAATTCGTGTGCCATCCAATCAATAAATGTACGAAGTTTAGAGGACATCAGTTGTCTATGTTGATAAACCAAACTAACAGGTAGTGCAGGTAGCTCGAAGTCTTCCAGTATGATTTCCAACTTACCTTGTTCAACATAGGGCATTACCTGATAGGAATAGAAACAACCAAAACCCAATCCCGCTACACAGGCATTAACCGAAGTGGCGATGTGATTACACCTCAGACTACCGCCAACTTTCACGAATAGTTTTTTAGCACCTTCCTGAAAATGCCAGACAGAGCCGGCAGAGATACCCGTAAAACGAACGCATGGTAGTTTCGCTAAAGCTTCGGGCCGCTCCGGTGTACCATGCATCGCCAAGACATCAGGACTGGCGCAAACGACCTGGCGAATCTCAGCCACGGGTTTGGCAATCAGCATTGAATCGCTAAGGGGTGCGATGCGCACCGCCAGATCAATACCCTCGTCCAGAAGATTGACAACGCGGTCCAGCAATAACAAGTTAATTTGCATAAGCGGATATTGTTTTAAAAAACGATTTACCGCCGGATTAACATGCATCTCACCAAAACGTACGGGGGCAGTTACGTTAATCGTGCCACTGGGTTCAACCTGATCATTACTAAGCAGACGTTCGGTCTCCTCAATTTCCGTCAGGATCTTGCGGCAGCGTTCCAGATAGAGTCGTCCTTCCTCAGTCAAGGCAATACGGCGTGTGGTTCGGTTAAACAGTCGAACTTGCAGATCTTCTTCAAGCGCAGCCAAGGTCCTTACCACCGCTGGCAACGATTTCCCAAGACAATGAGCCGCGGCCGTCAAGCTGCCGCTTTCCGCTATCGCGACAAAAACCGACATAGCCTGAAGTTTATCCATACCTTAGATTACTTCATAAAATGCAATAGTCAACTAACATTAGCGACATTTATTCCACAAAATGACTTAACTACGCTATGTCACAAAGAGTGATTAGCGCTCTCAACGATCCTAAAACCCAATATCGATGGAGGACATCAACATGAAAGCAGCTGTAATTATTATGTCGGACCCCAAATCGGGCACTGAAGACGCATTGGGCCGCTTATTCAACGGGCTTGCCACTGCTTATGACTTTAAACACCAAGGCCATGACGTCACCATTTTGTTTCAAGGCGCAGGTACACGTTGGGCGGGTGAGTTAACCAAGGAAGACCACCCGGCGCATCAACTTTACAAGACCGTGGAAGATAAAGTTGCCGGGGTATCGAGCGGGTGCGCTGATGTCTTCAGTGCCAGAGAGGAAGCAGTCAAAAACGGTTTTGATCTGATTACGGACAATGCGGTACCAGGTACTTCTGGTCTGCCCAGCCTGCAAAAGTTAACTGCGGATGGCTACAGCGTCATGGTTTTCTAACCAGGTGTGCCGGGAGCTGCAACAAGTTCCCGGCATTTTTATTACAAACCTCGTTGTGGAGATACCAACATGACGAAGCGCAGCCCTTACCATGATGGTGAACTGACTGTGCAAGCGCGCGTCAATGAGAGCAATCTGGCGCGTGTGAATGGTAGTGTCATAAGCGATAGCATACCCGAGGGTGCATTGCACTTTATTGAGCAGCAAGCCATGGTGGTGATTGGGAGTCTCAATTCACAGGGCCACGTGTGGGCCTCGATATTATTTGGACAACCCGGTTTTCTTCGTGCAATCGATGTGCATATTCTTGAAATTGATTTGGTTCAGGCAGGAACTCTAGCTGAGGATCCATTGTGGGTAAATCTGGAGGCGAACGCGAATGTCGGACTCATCATCATCGACTTAGGATCGCGGCAGCGGCTTCGCGTGAATGGCCGTATGCGCAAAGTCTCTACCAAATGCTACATCATGGATATAGAACAGGCTTATCCAAATTGTCCCAAATATATTCAGCGTCGAAATTTGAAAAAAGCTGACAAACAAATTTACAAACCGAACATACCAGCTAAACATGGCACACTACTGAATTCAGATCACAAAGCGCTCATCGTAAATTTAGATACCTTTTTTGTTGCCAGCGCCCATCCAGAACATGGTGTTGATGCGTCACATCGTGGTGGTCAACCGGGGTTTGTACAAGTGCTGAATGACACGCTTCTACGTATACCAGATTATGTTGGTAACAGCATGTTTAATACGCTGGGTAATTTCCAGTGTTACCCTTATACGGGCTTGGTGTTTATCGATTTTCAAGATAACCGGTTGTTACAGCTTACCGGCAAAGCAGAAATTTTGTGGCACCTTGATGACCCCAACCAAGAAACCGGCGGCACACAACGCTACTGGCAGTTTGAGATTGCAGCCTGGCAAGAAAGTGGGATCCCTTTTGCTATTGACTGGGAGCTGCTCGACTATTCCCCCTTCAATCCAAAGCCGCTGAACTTACAGCAAGACATTGATACCACACTATCACTAAAAGTAGAAAAAATTCAGCAAGAAACCGCGCGGATAAAATCGTTTGTGCTGCGGCGTCATGACGATGAGCAATTACCGGTTTTCCAGCCGGGGGCGCATTTACCCGTCAAAGTCAAACAAACTGATGGTCAACTAGTATTACGTCACTACTCCCTACTTTCTGACCCAAGTGATAGAACAACTTATGAAATAGCAGTACTGGCCGAACCTGAAGGGCGTGGCGGATCCCTTTATTTACATCAAGAAATCCACGAGGACGATATACTACAAACCGCAGCACCCAAGAATGACTTCCCGATGAGTGAGCAGGCTAATCATACGGTATTGATTGCCGGTGGAATTGGTATTACACCAATTTTATCCATGCTATATAAACTCTCCTCGCACCAGCAATCCTATGAAATACACTATACAGCGCGCAGCAAGTCAGATCTTGCCTTTCTCGATAGAATTGAAGTTCTAGCAGGCGACAGACTGTACTGTTATACATCTCAAGAACCACATACCGCTCGCCTTGATCTGCACAAGTTATTAGCCTCGCCAAAAGCCGGCACACATGTTTATGTCTGTGGTCCACGCCGCATGATCAAAGCAGTGCGAGATATTGCCGACAGCACGGGTTGGCCAGCCGCACAAATTCATTTTGAGAGTTTTGGCACTAAGCCTTCGAAACAGGATCATCCATTACATGTTCGTCTGGCTAAATCCAATAAAAGCCTCCGTGTAGCAGCGGATCAGACGATTCTAGATAGCCTACTGGATGCGGGTATAAACGTATCCCACGATTGTAAACGAGGTGAATGTGGAAAATGCTCTACGCGCGTGTTATCCGGTGAGCCGGATCACCAAGACTTTTGCCTGAATACAGAAGAGAGAAGCACATCTATATGCGTGTGCGTGTCACGCGCAAAAGGTGATGATATAGAACTTGATTTATAAGGTCTGCTTAGATTCATTAACTGCTATGTCAGCATTCGGCCAAAAGCGGCCATTCACTTGATCAATTCTTATGCTTTATTTGGAGCAGCGCCAATTGCTCGGGGATGAAGCTGAAAATAAGTCATCAGCATTGAAAAGGCTCAGTCTACTTTTCCATAGTCGTACCAGACGGCCTCAATATTGTGGCCGTCAGGATCATAGACAAACGCAGCATAGTAACCTGGCCAGTAATCACGGTAGCCGGGACCACCATTATCAGTTGCTCCAGCGGCCAATGCAGCATCGTAGAAAACCTCAACCTCTTGTTGATTTTTTGCCTCGAATGCGAGATGCGTCGGTACTATGGTATCCTCGCGCACAATCCAGAAGTCGGTATTCTTGCCGTCGTTGAAACCAGCTGCTTCGCCTTCCTCCATGTTGTTTGTATAACCTAGCGGCGCCAACGCCTTTATGTAGAACGCCTTTGATTTTTTATAGTCGCTTACGGGTAGTGTTGTATGTGCGATCATGATCAGATTTCCTGCTGGTTGAGATAGTCGGTCGGTGTTTTGCGACCGAGACTAGTATTTTAGACCCCTTATAACGGTTTAGGTATGGGCAGGCATTCCATGATTTCGACTGAATCACCCGGGAATATTGAAAAGTGCGGGTGATCGACAAACAATCTGGCTGCAGATTCATACGACTCTGCTTCAATGATGGTATAACCGGTCAGATTGTTGGTGATATCCGAGATGCCATCGGCGTTGATGCATTTTGTTTTACCAAGGGGTTCGCCGACTTCTTTGATCTGTGTTTTGTGCTGATCAATCCAGTCATGCCAGGCCTGAATGCCTTTTTGTTCTAGTTGTTTCCGTTGTTGTTCGTCCATGTCTTGCCATTTGGCAAACGCACTTGGGGCTCCGGTATACACTGCCAGAAAAGTTTTCATATCAATCTCCCTATTTCAGCAAAGTTTTAAGATCAGTTTTCATCCGGGATCTCGGGTTCCACTAATTGATTCAGCA
This sequence comes from Thiohalomonadales bacterium, assembly GCA_040235565.1. Lineage (GTDB taxonomy): Bacteria > Pseudomonadota > Gammaproteobacteria > UBA6429 > Thiohalophilaceae > JAHEIJ01. The sequence continues at coordinate 4,896 of JBECLA010000080.1, forward strand.
TGGTCAGTGACTGTTGCCATCCGAGGTAACACATCTCAACCGGGATCACGTCGGGTAAGCCTTCCTGTACGATCTGCAAGTCAGTACCGCATACAACCGGCTTGAAGGTAATTGTTACTTGCATCTCACCGGGCAGATTGGGGTCATCAAACTGATCGTTATAACGTATCCGCTCATTGGTGATGAGCTCAATATAGG
>JBECLA010000098.1:0-5864 GCA_040235565.1 Thiohalomonadales bacterium
ATCTTTCATGATCGTGCCGCCTTGCTCAGTGGCGGTCGCACGCATCATGAGCTGCTGTTGATCGAGGTCGGTGCGGCACCCGGCCCGGCCCAGGGCCATCGTCTTGGCCTGTACCACGTGGGTTGGAAGATCGGCACCAGGCTCGATGAGTTGAAAACGACCTATCACCGCATCATGGACGCCGGTTACCCGATTGATGGCGTTTCCGATCACACCATCAGTCAAAGCATCTATCTGCGCGATCCGGACGGCAATGAAGTCGAACTGTTTGTCGATGACCCTGACTTTGACTGGCGCCATGACACTTCCTGGATGGAAGCGCCGGTCAGACCTTTGAAACTGGATTAAGGGTTAATGGCAACAGGCAGTTCGGTCAGGTCGCTGACTGTCACCGTGGGTTGTATGCCCCAGGGATCAAACAGCGCGTCGGGGGTGCGTTTCACCCACGCCGCCTGCATACCGACATTGATCGCGCCGATCACATCAAACGGATTACTGGATATCAACCAGGCTTCAGCCGGCTGCGCGCCGCTGCGTTGCAGAAAATGGTGATACACCGCCGGATCGGGTTTGAAACTCTGCACTTCATGCACGCTGATGACATCAACGAAAAGATGATACATGTTGGCATTACGCAGCAGATTTTCCACGTCATGGGGATAACCATTGGAAAAAGCATACATGCGATGATCGGCCGCCTGTAAGGCCTGCAATCCCCCGGTAACTTCAGGGAACGGAGGCAGGATACGGTAGGCTGCCATCAGGCGGGCCTTGTCGGCGTCACTCAATTCCGTCGCAAACGCCGCACAGGTGTAATCAAGCGCATTTTCCGTACAGACGGTAAAGGGTTCATAGTGCCGCATCAGGCCGCGGCGAAAGGAATACTCGAGTTGCTTCTCCCGCCACAGCCGGGCGAAGGCGCCTGCCTGATCGCCCACGTGCTGATGCAAGGCGTCGGTCACCCCGCTGGTGTCGATCAGCGTGCCGTACACATCAAAGGCCAGGGTCAGCGCCATCGGTCAATCTTTTCCTTTGAATTCTTGCATTGGTCGGAATATTTCGCTTATCTGGGGCAATAGCTGCTGTACCAGTTCAACCACCGCGGCTTCGGTATAAGGTTCGCGTTCCGCTCTCCCCCACACAACATTGGGCCAGCAGTAATCCGTCCGGCGGCGGCCGATGATATGCACATGCAGTTGCTGCACCACGTTGCCAATCGCGGCAATGTTGAGTTTGTCGACGGCAAATATCTTTTTCACATTGGCGGCAAGTAAATTGATTTCATTCAACAGAGCCGACTGGGTGGTACCATCCAGCATATACAGTTCGCTTTCTTCAGTCCTGGGGACCAGGATGAACCACGGTACCAGAGCATTATTCATTAACAGTAACAGGCTGGTATCGGACTCGGCCAGCACAAAACAGTCCCCGGCAAGTTGTGGATCAAGAGAAAAAGTGCCCATACCCATTATTGTAGATGAAACACCACAATGGCGACGTCATATCACTGGCGTTACTGCAACCGAATCTCCGTCTCGGTGCGGCCGGCACGTTCATGCCGGGCAATGAGTTTTATTGTAGTGGCAGACTTACCGTGCACCAGCCATTCAACCCGCAAACGGTTGTCGGTCGGATCGGCCATTTGCCCGCCCCAGCCAAACGGCGAAGCCGGTTTGTGTGCCCGACCTTCCAGTTGTCCCAGTTCAATCCGGACCTGACCACCGACGAGGGTAGCGGTGTCGGGCAGGTCAATCTCGCAGATCACACCCCGTACCTTGTTCTTCTGTTTCGCCTGCTGACTCACATAGGTGGGTAACCAGCCGGTGTTGTGCACCACCAGGTTCACTTGCCAGAATCCGCTTTCCAGTTGCCTGACCTTGCAATCGAAGATTTCCAGGCGAGGTGAAATCAGGTTATGCCACACCAGCCATTGGGGAAACGATGCAATCTCCTGTTGCAACAACCCGGGGGGCGGGTTCCAGAAACTGTACAACGGGTTCCAGCCACCCAGTTCGACCGGCCCCAGTTGGGGATGCTCAAACGGATACCAGTCGACAAAACCCTGACCTTCCAGTTCTGTATCGTTCCACCTGAGTAACTTCAGGTCATCTTCCAGCGAGTGATGCCGATACCAGTCGATGAAATGGTCCAGCTCGATGCCGGCACGGCGTTGCGGGCCCCACAGTTCCACGGTCCAGGCGAACACGCCCTGTTCTTCATACAGCCAATCGTCCAGCGCGCCGCTAATCACCTGTTGCGGGTGATACTGGAATTTATGGTAGGCGGACACCGCCGGGTAACCGGTGAGCTCGGTGCCTTTGGCGCCGATGGTCTCAAAGGTCCACAGGTCCTCGGGGAGCAACTTGTCATCCGGCTTGTCCGAGTAGGGCCGCAGCAATGCGCCACTGTAGGAATGAAACGCGATGCCGCTGCAGATGTTGCTATGGCTGGTGATAAAATCCACCACTGCCTGCACTTCCGGCTCGGAGACCGGATAGGGGCCCGCCCCGGCCTGCTGCTGCTCGGCGCGCCAGTTGACCGGAAAGTTACGATTCAAATCCAGTCCCTCGCGTTTGGGTTTCAGCGGAACCAGGGCACCGTCGTAATCTTCAATCCGGCCTTCCGGTAACAAGCGATAGTACTGGCCGCCGGTTTCGGCAGGCTCACGGGGGACCAGCAAGCGCGGATCCGCGGTGGAGATTTTCCAGTTCCCCGTTGCATCAGGAATGCGCATGCTGAGGACCCGGCCATCGCCATCCACATCTTCACTCACCAGCCCGGTCGTGACCGGATCCACATAGGGATAGGGCCGGGTGCCGGAGCGAATCAGTTTGGGGGTGTCCGCCAGCGCCAGTTCCGCGCCGTCCGGATTGACGCGCGGACAGATATAGAACACCCGGCTGTCGAGGCAGCGGCGAATATCTTCGTCCTGCGTATATCCCTTGAGCAGGCTGTCAACCAGATACAAACAGGCCATCGATCCCACCAGTTCCGCCGCGTGGATATTGCCATCCACCCACATTGCCGGTTTGTCCGTGTCGGACCCGGTGGCGAAGGCGGTGACGGTGGCCAGCCAGATGTCCCGGCCTTCGTGACTCTGGCCGATCACCTCCAGCCGCAAGAGATCGGGATGGCTAGTGGCATAGTCCTGTAATGCCGCACACAGCCCGGCATAACGATAATAGGTATCAAAACGTGCGCTCAAGGCAAACCTCATAGAGTCCGGAACGTCCGTAGTATAGTGGGGCAGTAAAAAAAAACGACCCGGACGAATAAAAATGATTGCATCTTGCTAGAAATTCGATATAAATCACAGCCGATTTAACTGGCCATCGAGGCCATAACCATGATTCGCAGTGCCACCCTGGCCGACTTGCCCGAACTGGTCAGGATTGAAAATCTTTCCTTTGTAACTGACCGGTTTTCGCGGCGCAGTTTCCGTTATTTGCTTACCAAGGCCAACGCCAAGACGCTGGTGGAGGATCAGGCTGGCCAGCTTCGCGGTTATGTGATGCTGTTGTTTAATGTTGGCACTTCTCTGGCCCGGCTGTATTCCTATGCCGTTGACCCGAATGCCCGCCGTCAGGGTATTGGCAAGGCGCTGGTGGAACAGGCCGAAGTGGAAGCGATCGAACACGACTGTATCGCCATGCGCCTGGAAATTCGCCAGGATAACGAGGCATCGATCAACCTGTTCAAACAACACGGCTATCGTCAAATCGGCATGGTACCGGACTACTATGAAGATGGCATGACGGCATTACGCTTTGAAAAGTCGCTCGCCCCCCATTTGCAACCGGAACTGGTCCGGGTGCCCTTTTATGAACAAACGCTCGACTTCACCTGTGGTCCTTCCGCCCTGTTGATGGCGATGAACACCCTGGACCCGGTGATCAAGCTGGATCGGACGGAGGAATTGCGTCTCTGGCGCGAATCCACCACGATTTTTATGACTTCAGGCCATGGCGGTTGCGGCCCGTATGGACTGGCACTGGCAGCCTATCATCGCGGTTTTGATGTCGAACTCTTCATCAAGGAAAAAGGCACCATGTTCCTCGATTCAGTCCGCAACGAGGAAAAAAAAGAAGTGATGCGTCTGGTGCAGGAAGACTTCATTAACGAACTGAAATCCTCCTCGGTAAAAATTCATTACCGCAAAATCTCCGTAGATGAATTGCAGGAAAAATTCGAAGCTGGCGGGATACCCATCGTATTGATCAGTTCCTACCGCATCTATCATGAAAAATTTCCCCACTGGGTGGTGGTCACCGGCTTCGATGAAAAATATATCTATGTGCACGATCCCTTTGTCGATTATGAGGCACAAAAATCCCCGACGGATTGCATCAACATGCCAGTCCTGAAAAAGGATTTTGAACATATGGCCAAATACGGCAAGGCCGGGCAAAAAGCGGTGCTCGTTCTAAATAAACGTCAGCGAAAAAGTTAAGCCATTACCAGGGACATCAGCAGCCGGTTATGACAACACATATTGTTATTGTTGAAAACCAGAACGAATGGTTGCCCACCTTCCCGGAAGTAGAGGTCGTGCTCGCCAAGGATTATCTGGGAAAAGCGGAATATCTCAAACTCAAACGCGTTCACATTATTAATCTTTGTAGCAGTTACCGTTATCTGAGCAGCGGATATTACTGCTCCCTGCTGGCAGAAGCCCGCCGCCATAAAATCCTGCCGTCCGTCAGAACTATCACCGACCTGAGCCGCAAGGCGATTTACAGCCTGGATGCCGAAGAAATGGCGCAACTGGCTGACAAGAAGCTCCGCAAAAAACTGGATATGGCCAATCAGAACAAATTCGCGATGTATATCCTGTTCGGCTTCAGTGAAGTGAGCGAGTTGCAGGGGCTGGCGCGGCAGATTTTTGATGTCTTCTCCAGCCCCTTGTTGCGGGTTGAATTCCGTTTGCAGGACAGCTGGCAAATTGCTTCCATCAAGGCACTGTCATTACGTTCCTTGCCGAATGAGAAACGTGACTTTTTTATCGATGCCTTTCAACGTTATTTGAGCAGTCGCTGGCGCAAGCGTAAATCGAAATCCCGCTACCGTTATGACCTGGCCATTCTGTATAACCCACATGAAATCCTGCCACCCTCGAACAAGGCGGCGCTGAAGAAGTTTATCGCTGCCGGGAAAATGCAAAGCGTGAATGTCGAGTTAATTGAAAAGAAGGATTATGGCCGCCTGGCGGAATATGACGCCCTGTTTATTCGTGAGACCACCAATATTGATCATTATACCTATCAGTTTTCACGCAAGGCTGAGGCGGAAGGGATGGTCGTCATGGATGATCCACATTCCATTGTGATGTGCACCAATAAAGTCTATTTATCCGAGTTACTCAACAGCAACAACATTCCACGCCCCAGGACAATCATCCTGCAAAAAAATGACGATTCTGGACAGTACGATGAAGTCGGGTTTCCGGTGGTGCTGAAAATTCCGGATGGTTCATTTTCCCGCGGCGTGTTCAAGGCCGAAACCGCTGAACAATATAAAGACATTACCACACGGTTGTTTAAAGAATCGGACCTGATTCTGGCACAGGAATTCCTGTATACCGAATTTGACTGGCGGATTGGAGTGTTAAATCACCAACCGATTTTCGCCTGTCAGTACTTCATGTCCAAATCACACTGGCAGATTGTTAAATACGATGCCAAAGGCAAACCGAGCGAAGGTGGCTACCAAGCCTGGGACATCGCCGCTGTTCCTGACCCTATCGTCACTACCGCCGTTGCTGCTGCCAATCTCATCGGCAACGGTTTCTATGGCGTGGATATCAAACAAAATGCCCAAGGCGTCTATGTGATCGAAGTGAATGACAATCCGAATCTGGAGACCGG
>JBECLA010000153.1:0-24081 GCA_040235565.1 Thiohalomonadales bacterium
CCACTGCCGATTTCAATCTGGATGGCCATCTGGATCTGGCGATCCCGCAAATGGTCCTGCTTAACGATGGTAATGGCGGCTTTACCAGAGCTGCCAACATTGGCGCGGGTCCCGTTGCCGTGGGCGCGGCTGATTTTGACAGGGATGGCTGGCCTGACGTAGTCATTGTTAACGCCACACGGATTGATATCTGGCTGAACAATCGTGACGGCACATTCTCAGCCGGTGATTCATATCCGGAGTCCGGCAGCACTCTCTGGGGCGTCGACACCACCGATATGGATAACGATGGCAATCCCGATGTCACGGTTGCGGATGGCGCCACCGATCAGGTGTTTGTCTATCTGGGCGGCGGTGATGGCACACTGGCATTACCGCAAACCTTTACGACCGGCGATGATCCCAGGGATGTGATTGTGGGTAACTGGAATGCGGATGCTGATCCGGATATTGCCGCCCCTTATCGCAATGCGGGGCAAACACCTTTTGCTTCTGTGCTGTTACAGCAGCCAACGATGGCAACACCACCGGCAGGTACCTTGCAGTTCAGTACGGCGAATTACAGTGGGCCGGAAAACACCGACGGGATCACCTTCGCCGTAACCCGCATCGGGGGTACGGGAGGCACTGTTAGCGTGGATTATGCCACCACCGATGGTTCCGCCACCGCCAGTATCGATTACACAGCAACTATTGGCACCTTGACATTACTCGATGGTGAAACAAGTAACATTTTTTCCGTGCCACTTATTGATGACATCGATTACGAAGCTGACGAAACCTTTAGCGTTAACCTGAGTAACAGCACGGGTGGTGCCACCCTGGGGACCGTATCCAGTGCAACTGCGACCATCATCGAAGATGATCCCGCACCACAGCCGGGGAGTCTGCAATTCGACAATAATAATTATTTCATCACCGAAAACGGGATAGCTGCCACTATCACCGTGACGCGTACCGGCGGCACTACCGGTCCGGTCAGTGTCGACTACACCACCACTGATGGCAGCGCCACCGCCAGTACGGATTATATGGCTAGCAGCGGCACGCTTAATTTTGCCGATGGCGAGCTCAGTCAGACCTTTGATATCGAGATCCTCGATGATGCCATTTATGAAGGTGACGAGACCTTTACGGTTAGCCTGAGCAACCCGACCGGGGGAGCGGCACTGGGATCGCCAGGCAGTTCATCGGTGACGATTACCGAAAATGAGCCGACTCCATCGGCCGGTAACCTGCAATTCGAATCTGCCACATATTCCGCAGCAGAAAACATAGCCGGGGGACTGGCAACCATCACCGTGACGCGTACCGGTGGCAGCTTTGGTGCTGTCAGTGTGAGTTATGCCACCACGGATGGTGCCGCCACCGCCGGAGTGGATTACACTGCCACCAGTGGCGTGTTGAATTTTGCCGATGGCGAAACCAGCCGGTCATTCACCGTGGCGCTACTCAATGACAGTATCTACGAGGGCAATGAATCTTTTACCATCAGTCTGTCAAATGTCACGGGCGGCGCCACCTTGTCCAGTCCGTCTTCCACCGTGTTCACCATTACCGAAGATGATCCCGTCCCACCAGCCGGTAGTCTGCAATTCAGTGGTGCCACATATTCTGCGGCGGAGAACATAGCAGGAGGATTGGCGACTATCACGGTGACACGTACCGGTGGCAGCTTCGGCACCGTCAGTGTGAATTATGCCACCACGGATGGCGCTGCTACAGCCGGAGCAGACTACACCGCCACCAGTGGTATCCTCAATTTTGCATCGGGTGAAATCAGCCAGACATTTACAATCCCGATACTGGATGACGCGATCTATGAAGGAAATGAAGATTTTTCGATTACCTTAACGAATGTGACAGGGGATGCAACACTCGGGACGCAAAGCAGTGCCGTCGTTACGATCAACGAAAATGATCCCGTGCCGTCATCCGGTAGTCTGCAATTCAGCGGCCCCAGCTACAGCGTGGCAGAAAACGGTGTCAATGCCACCATCACCGTCACCCGCAGCGGCGGCAGCTTCGGCGCCGTCAGCGTCGACTATGCCACCAGCGACAATACAGCGACGGCAGGCAGTGATTACATGCTCTCCAGCGGGACGCTCGACTTTGCGGATGGCATGACCAATCAGATCATCACGGTGCCGATCCTTGATGATGCTAACTATGAAGGCGATGAAACCTTCAGCATCACTCTCAGCAATGTCTCGGGTGGGGCAACGCTGGGGGCGCAAACCAGTGCAAACATTACGATCAACGAAAATGATCCCGTTCCCCAATCCGGCAGCCTGCAGTTCAGCGGTGCCAGTTACAGCGTGGCTGAAAACGGCATCAACGCCACCATCACGGTGACGCGCAGCGGTGGCAGCTTCGGCGCCGTCAGCGTCAACTATACCACCGTGGACGGCACCGCCACGGCCAGCACCGATTACACCGCCACCAGCGGTACCGTGAGCTTTGCCGATGGGGACGCCACCAGCCAGAGTTTCACCGTCGCCATCCTCGACGACGCCGACTACGAAGGCGACGAAACGTTTACGGTCACCCTGAGTAACGTCACCGGGGGCGCTTCCCTGGGGGCCCAAACTACTGCCCAGATCGCCATCAGTGACGATGATCCACCACCGCCGGCCGGCAGTTTGCAGTTCAGTGGCGCCAGTTACAGTGTGGCTGAAAACGGCATCAACGCCACCATCACGGTGACGCGTACCGGCGGCAGCTTCGGCGCCGTCAGCGTCAACTATGCCACAGTGGACGGCACCGCCACGGCCAGCACGGATTACACCGCCACCAGCGGCACGCTGAGCTTTGCCGATGGGGACGCCAGCAGCCAGAGTTTCACCGTTGCCATCCTTGATGACGCCGACTACGAAGGCGACGAGGCCTTTACGGTCACCCTGAGTAACGTCACCGGCGGGGCAAGTCTGGGGGCACAAACCAGCGCCCGGATCAGTATCAGTGACGATGACCCGCCACCGCCGGCCGGCAGCCTGCAGTTCAGCAACCCCAGTTACAGCGTGGCTGAAAACGGCATCAACGCCACCATCACGGTGACGCGCACGGGCGGCAGCTTCGGCGCCGTCAGCGTCGACTATGCCACCGTGGACGGCACCGCCACGGCCAGTACCGATTACACCGCCACCAGCGGCACGCTGAGCTTTGCCGATGGCGACACCACCAGCCAGAGTTTCACCGTTGCGATCCTCGACGACGCCGACTATGAAGGCGACGAGGCCTTTACGGTCAGCCTGAGTAACGTCACCGGTGGTGCTTCCCCGGGGGCGCAAACCACTGCCCAGATCAGCATCAGTGATAATGATTCCCCGCCACCGGCCGGCAGCCTGCAGTTCAGCGGTGCCAGTTACAGCGTGGCTGAAAACGGGGTGAACGCCACCATCACGGTAACGCGCACCGGCGGCAGCTTTGGCGCCGTCAGCGTCGACTATGCCACCAGCGACGATACAGCCACGGCAGGCAGCGATTACACGCTCACCAGCGGAACGCTCGACCTTGCCGACGGCGTGACAAGCCAGATCATTACCGTGCCGATCCTTGATGATGGTATCTACGAAGGAAATGAAACCTTTAACATTACTCTGAGTCATGTCACCGGTGGCGCTTCCCTGGGGACGCAAACCAGCGCCAGGATCAGCATCAGTGATAATGATCCGCCACCACCAGCCGGCAGCCTGCAGTTCAGTGGAGCCACCTATGCCATAACCGAAAATGATCCCGCTGGCATGATCACCATTACGGTAACGCGCACCGGGGGCAGCTTCGGGAATGTCAATGTCGACTATGCCACGGCTGATGGCAGTGCAATCGCCGGGGTCGATTATACGGCGGTAACCGGAACGTTGAACTTTGCTAACGGTGAACTGAGCCAGACCTTTATGGTACCCGTGCTGGATGACGCCACTTATGAAGGGGCTGAAACTTTCACTCTTCAGTTGAGCAATGCCGCTAATGGCGCAAACCTCGGTACGCCAATCACGGCCACCGTAACAATTTCAGATGACGATCCTGTTCCTCAACCGGGGACATTTAATTTCAGCAGCAGCAACTACCGGATTGCAGAAAATAGTGGTTCAATTACGATTTCAGTAAATCGCAATAGTGGATTTGACGGCAGCGTGAGTGTTGACTACACCATCACAGACGGAAGCGCCAGCAACGGGACAGACTTCTCTGCAACTGATGGCACATTGAATTTTGCCGATGGTGATAGCCAACAATCATTCTTGATAAGTATTCTGGATAACAATGACTTCTCGACGAATAAATCCTTTAACCTTGAATTAAGCAATCCCACTGGTGGCGCCATACTGGGTCTTCAGGCAACATCACAAGTTACAATAGTCGAAAATGAAGCCGCTCCCACTCAAACGACAAGTGATGGAGGAAAATGCTTTATTGCCACAGCAGCCTATGGGAGTTATTTGGCACCAGAGGTGATGGTATTACGGCATTTTCGCGACAAGTACATGTTGACCAATGAGACAGGCACCATGCTTGTCGAGCTTTACTATCGAACTTCACCACCAATGGCTGATTATATTCGTAGCCATGATAACCTGAGGGCCTTAACGCGATTACTTCTAACCCCGATTGTCATCGCAGTCAAATATCCGGCATATGCCACATTCACTTTGATTTATATTATTATGTTGTCCTGGTATCGAATTGTATTGCGGAAGAGGGTGATTATTTAAGATCCCGACATGCAACTTTTTTCCATCTATATTCATGTCAGGCCGGATTCAACAAGGCCATTCGGCTATCATGACTGTTCCGCCATGTTGATTACTCTGGATTTTAAAACTTCCTCCCGTCAGCAGAATCCTTTCTTTAATGGTAGTTAAGCCTATGTCCTTACCCGTATTCACCTCATCATTTGCGGCATGATAGGCGACCGCATTATCTTCCAGCGTCAGTGAAAGAATATTATCCAACCTTGACACCGTGATAGATACATCATTTGCTGCCCCCTGTTTGGCGATATTTTCCAGCCCTTCCTTTATGACGCGATAAATAATTGTCTTTAATGGTATTGGAATATTGTCTTCTTTGACTTTTATCCTGGTTTCAAGATGAATATTTGTATAGATTGACTTGAACTCATTGCACAGCCAGTCGATCGTCTTTATCAAACCAAATTCGTCCAGCGTTGTTGGACGTAATTCCATGGCCATGGTTCGCACTTCCTGAATGGCGTCCTGGAGGATGTGGATAGTTTTCTCAAGCGGCCCCAGATCGAGATGCGATTCATTAGCCGACTGAATACGGCTTGCTTTCTCAAGAAATAGTTTTGCCGCACCCAGCGTTTGCGCAAGTCCTTCATGTAACTCATTGGATATCCGTTTTCTTTCATTCTCATCGGCATTCAGTAATTGTGCGGACAATAACTCCAGGGTCCTGGATCGTTCAGCAAGGAGTTGTTGTTGAGAGGTAATAGTGCTTGCTGTTCTACTTACGAAATAAACCTGAAATATATATAACGCTAACATGATCAAGCTCACGCCGAGTATCACAATAATCGTATTGTGTTCAGCATGCTGAACCATCGCGGAGACATCGGTATATACTTCAAATACGCCCAGTACTGTGGCGACATTATTCTTTCGGATCGGGATATACGTCTCGATCAAATTATCATGCTCAGACGCTTTACTAAAAATACTGAGACTACCCCGATAATAAAGTTTACTGGCAACGCGCCCGTTCATCGCAGCCAGGTATCGCTCGTTGGTTTTTTCGTCATGACCACTGAAATAGGGTGAAGTAGAGTGCACCACTATGCCATTTTGATTGTAGACGTTGATACGAGTTATCTTGGCATCTTTTAATGTTTCATTGAGCGCCAGTTTAAGGGAGGCTGGAATAGGGGATAGCTGCTGTCTGTTGTTATCGACCGTCTTCACGGTTTCAAGATATTCAATCAACTCTTCTTTTACGGCATTTAATGCAGTTTGTGCTGTGGCCAGATTACTATGCTCTCCAATGGTTATAATTTCACTTTCGAACATTTGTCTGTAGAACAGAGTCAGCATCAGTACTGCGATTACCGTACCGATCAGTGCAGCAATTGAAAAATATTGTTTTAAATTAAGGGCCATTTATTATTCTGCTATATCGGTTATTTCACCTAACAATGCGCACAACCATGAGACAAGCAAGAGGCCACTACTCGAGCAGTGGTCGTATAAAATAATAGTAGACCTGTTATTGCCTTAATACATTATTATTCTTGTTAAGTATTTCAATTCGCTAAATATATCTATATATATAGAATGATGTTGCTATGACCCATAATAAACTATGTTATAAGGTTCCTGAATTTAGGTATCTGTTATAACTTCTTGTAATAACACAAAAAGTATCTACCTGGATCACAACGAAATGCACTCAAACAGATCGTGAATTGGGTTAAAACTCCCAAATCTTTTGCTATTTGATAGTTAATTGTGTTTCTGTGGTGACGTATATCTTTTACTACCGTAAACAATTAACTCAATGAGTCATGACTCTTTGTGCCACTGATATTAAAAAAGTGAGTGGACTTCAGCTCGATATAGCGTTTTTTGCAGCCAATCCCGGACAATGAAACAAAATGTCCGGGATTGGTTGCCTTGCCTGACACTACTTTGCCTCCACCTGGATATCGACGTTCGCACCCTGAGTGATGGTATTCAACACCGGTGAAAATGCCGTCAGGCGCTTGAGCCGCTCCAGGTTCTCCACATCGGTCTTGACCTTGAACTTGATGCGAATGTCGGTATAACCCTTGGGCACGTCTTCCGACAGACCCAGGAAACCCTGCAGGTCAATGTCACCTTCAAGTTGCGATTCCAGTGCCTCGATCCGGATGCCTCGTACCGCGGCATGGGCGACCATGCTGGTCGTCACACAGGCCGCCAGGGCATTCAGCAGGTGCTCGACCGGGTTGGCGCCATCATCGTTGCCCGCCAGGATCGGGGGCTCGTCCGCATGCAGTTCAAAGGTCTGCTTGTGGGCAATTTCCTGTTTGGCACCATAAAAACCGCTCACGGTCGTGCAGTTATGATTTCCGCCCAGCCAGGTGTTACTGGCGCGAAACCGGCACTTACCCAGTTCCGGATCCTCATCAATGGCCTGAACGGTTCCCTGCAGGACTTCCAGATCGATGCCGTTGACGAACAGACCCTGTTCACGCTGTGCATCGGGTTCACTTGTCATTTGCTTACTCATTGTCTTTCTCCTCGATAGTTATTGGCTACTTTGAGTTGGTCGCCAGCAGGAACAACCACACTGCTGACGACGTGAGACACACAATAGGCCTTGACAAGCGATTCCATAAGATGGATTTTTGCCACTAACAGGGCATTCGTGCCACCAATGGAGAAGCGGGCATGGCAAACAGCAAGCAAACCCCGGTCGAGGTGCTGATCGTTGCGGTCCCGGAGACGGCGGGATCCGCCTTGTACGGCATGGTCGACGTGCTCTCGGCGGCGGGGAATATCTGGCAAAACCTGGTCAAAACCGAACCGGAACAGACCCTGTTCCGGGTCCGCATCGTCGGGCAAAGCCGGGAGGCGTTTACCTGTGGCAACGGCATTCCGGTCACACCGGACTGCGCGATCATCGAAGACCTGAAACCGGCTATCCTGATCCTGCCGGAGCTCTGGCTGGGTCCCGACGAGAGCATCCACGGACGCTATCCGGAATTGATGGCCTGGATCCGCCAGATATACAAGCAAGGGACAACCCTGTATTCCGCCTGTTCGGGTGCCGTCATGCTGGCGGAAACCGGCTTACTCGATGGCTGTGAGGCCACCTCTCATTGGGGTTACCAGGATTTATTTCGACACCAATATCCGAAAGTGCGCTTTCAACCGGAACCGAATCTGGTGTTCGCCGATACCGAAGGTCGGATCGTGACCGCAGGAGGGACGACGTCCTGGCACGATCTCGCCATCCATATCATCTCCCGCCATGGCACACCCGGTGAAGCACTGCGCATTGCCAAGGTGTATCTGCTGAAATGGCACGGGGAGGGCCAGCTTCCATACGCCACACTGGTGCGTAAAAGCCCCCATGCCGATTCGGTAGTACGCAAATGCGAGGAATGGCTGACTGAACATTTTCGAAAAAATGATGCCGTTAAACAGGTCGTCGAACTTAGCCATGTCCCTGAACGCACGCTAAAGCGACGCTTCAAGACCGCGACAGGGGCCACGCTGATCGATTACGTGCAGAACTTGCGTATCGAAGCGGCGAAGCACTTGCTGGAATCCGGCCAGGAGCCGGTCGATGAAATCAGTGTCGCGGCAGGTTACGAGGACCCGTCGTTTTTTCGACGCCTGTTTAAACGTCGTACCGGCCTGACTCCCAGCCAATACCGTCGCATGTTCCAGCCGATAGTCGACGTAAAACCTTCAGTCTGAGTAGCACAATAATTTATTATCTGCCTGTAACAGATACTGGCATAGGGTCATTACTCTCACACAGACTGATTGATTATTCTGATGGGCGTAACTATCATAAATTCAATACCTGGTTCTTGTTGTAGCGCCATGCACTAAAATCCGTCGCTTGATACCTGTAATGAGAGCCGGCCTGGAAGCTGGTATTACCTGATAAGAATAAAAAGGAGTTTATCGCCGTGACCTCTCCCGCACAGCAATCATCAACCTGCCAACGCGCTTCATGGCTTGTGCGTCAATGGCATCGATTCAAGAGCAAGCATTGTCAGAGCCGGCTGGATCGGTTCTTTGTTTGTCTACCTGAAGTGATCGATAGCGCAATGCGGCATCTGGATCGCATACTGCACAGAAGTTACGGTGGCGCCTGGCAACACCTGTTTATGCAAGGCCACTCCGTCGTACCATTCCTGTTTTCCTTTACTGCAATCGCATTTGCGGTGGTGGGGCCAACCCCGCGATATCGGGGAGAGCTGGCCGCCGTCGGAGTTATCGTCGCCGCAGCACTGTTCTGGTTAACTGTGCGATACTGGTTGGCGAAGCGGGGGAGTGAACACGGCCTGCTCACCTTGCAAATAAGCATCATTGTTTTACTGGCAATCGTGTTTTTCGTTCTACCCGGCAGTGGTCCGATGGAAGCGGATGGCGTTCCGTACCAACATATTTTCACGCCTTTCATCCTGGCATTACTGTTACTGGCCGCGTTATCCCAATGGATCGCCAGGCTTGTTCTGTCGGGCTTTCCAAAACGTTATCGCTATCTGTTTAATAGCCTGTTGTCGAAAACCGAGCTGTTTGTCAAACCACGCAAACCTACGGCAAACAGCAAAAAAGTGCTGCATGGTTTTATTAATGCACCGCTGTATCACCCCTTGCATCTGCTTTTACTACCATCATTCGGTGTCATTCTTGCCAAACCGCAGTATGTCTGGTTCATGGCCATCAGTCTCCTGATTGTGGCCTGGTTGCTGCTCCTCTTTACCGGTATCCATGACCGCCTCGGCCTGATGATTAAAGTGGTACAGCGCTGGTTTCTGATCGGCGGACAACTGGTTGTATCGATCGTAATTATATTGCTAGCCATCCTGCGACTGGCGGATATTCATTATGTCACCACATTACTCGATTCAACACCCGGACCGGTGATAACCGGCTATGTCGCCGCTGCCTATACTGCCTTCTGGTTATACGAATACTGGATTAACCGTGCCTTATCCGAACGTTTACTACCGCTTTTACTGCCATTAACGGACAACCGTGATCGTATTGTCCATCTTGATTATCCCATTGTACCCGCAGCGGTGACTACGGATGTCGATCCTAACGATCGCAAGATTGAAGTCTTCTCCGGGGCACGCTTCGTAGCGGTAGGATTTCATCAACCTCGAGATGGCGAAGGAAGATGTCCAACCTGGGAACCCTACGAAAAAGTCGATCTGTTTTCCCGCCTTGCCAATCAGGCCCAATGTCTGGACGGTTGGAACGCAAAAATGAAATATGAAGTTAAGGCCGGAGTTGGGGAATTACAGAAACGGACCCGGCTCTATTTCAATGTCATGAACCTGTTGTTGGTATTCGTAATCGGTGGAAGTTTATATGGACTGCACCAGATCAGGGAAAATGCCATTGCAAAGGGACAACTTGTTACAGCGGATAATACCCAACAGCAGGTCTTCAACCTGCGTGAACAATTGTTCGAGGTGACACGACCCCGTAACAAGATCATTATTGTTGCCGCTTCGGGTGGCGGCACCCGCGCCGCGTTATATACCGCGTCGGTATTAAGAGGACTCGCCAAACTTGGATCCGCCAGCGATATGGTAATGCTGAGCGGCGTCTCGGGTGGCGGTGCGGCCCTGGCGTACTTTAGCTTGCACCGCAATGCTCTGGTGGCGAACTCACCCGGCCAGTGTGACATGACCCAACTTGAACGGATTGAAAATAACGACGGGTCGGTTGCGGCTTTCGATCCCTGGTGTTTCTACATCGCCACGATGGCGAAACCCTATATTGAAGATGTGCTGCGCGGCGCTCCCGAGGTCAAAATACTGGCCGGCAAGTCACTGGGGCATCTACTTGCGGAAAGCTTCGACCGGGGTTTCGAGGTTGATCCGGCTAACAAGCCATATCTGTTGTCCGATATCACCGAGGTGGGTTTGATCCTGAATACCGCGCTGGCGGGCCACCCGGCCAGCACCTCGCCATGGTTAGCAAAACTTTATCTAAACAAGCCTTCGGCAAACGACCAGTTTTACTCCATCGCTTCCGGTGGACGTCTGATTTTCACCAATATTCAGGATCTCTCAGCATTCCCCACGCCGAACGATGCACTTGAGGACGCGACGGACGAATACCAGACCTATGTCATCGTCGGCGGTGACAAAATAGCTGTCACGGCCGCCGCGGCCCTGAACGCCAACTTTCCACCGGTGTTTGCCAACGGGGCAGTGGATATCGTTTCCAATAAAACAAATGAAACACAAGAACGGTACTGGGTAACGGATGGCGGCGCGACAGACAACCGCGGCGTCATATCGTTGTTGTATGCCTTGCAGAGTGCCCTGCAAGCACAAAAAGCGCGCTGCGGTGACGATTGTCAAACCTACGCCATGCAGCGGCCGGAGATCCACCTGGTTATCGCCGATGCGTCAGCCGCCTCAATTGACTATAAGGCGGATCGCGGTGTCGGCTCAAAATTCGGGGCCGCGCAGAAATTTGCCAGCCAGTTGATGCTGAAACAAATTGCTGAAATAAAACAGACCTATGCGGACATGGGCGGAAACATGGAAGCGCATTATCTTTCCATGCCAGCTGTATTGAGAATGCGCGGTGGTCTCGGCACCCACTGGATGATGCCGGTCAGTGTTAAACTCAGGGATATCACAGAGCCCGATCCGGATAAGGCGGAAACTCTCAACATCAATCGGTTACCGCTGATCAACCTGATTACACAACTGCATAATAGTCAAACAACGGAGTGTGTCGAGCCACAAAATGGTCCAGTGTCGGCAACACCGGATGAGTGGGTCAGGGCAGACCCACATGCCTGTGCCTGGAACAGATTGGTGAACCATTTGATAACGGACACTTCGCAATAGCGGAAATCTGGAAAAATGGAATAAATATATTAATAGTGATATATGGCCTGTGCTGCAGGCACAATCTGAGTGTCAAGATGAGACCAGAAGCCCGATATATACATAAATCATCCACCCGGTCTTATAGTATTTGTTGTAACAATACTTGCACCAGATTGGAGCGCGTGATAATTCCTTGCACCTGACCCTGTTTATCAGTTACCACCAGACGTTTGATGTGATGTTTCTTCATAGAATCGATCGCATCATGCAAGGTTTTATTTCCGGAAATTGAAATCACTTCGTGCGCCATAATCTCAGCGACTTTTTCCGGGGTATTTCCGGTATCGGGTTGGTGTTTGAACATCGATTCGAGAGTTTGCCATAGACTATGAGCCGGATGATGACAGGGGATACCCAAAGAAGTTAAAAAATCGGCTTCAGTTACAATTCCAACCAACTTATTGTTCTCATCGACTACGGGCAAACCACTTATCCGCCGTTCCAGGAGGAGTCGCGCAGCATCCCGTAAAGGAGTATCCCTATGCACTGTAGCAACATCCGTTGTCATAATATCGTGTATCATCAATTGTTCTGCCTGACGCAGTTGAGCGTGTTTTTGAGCCATTTGATTGATTTGCATGAGATCCTCCAGGGTGACATCGATATAGGAATCGATATCCTTTAACGCATTTTGAAAATCTTCGCGACGTAATTCAGGGTAGGGACGTTCGCTCATGTGTGATCTCCGTGTTCTAACCCAGACGTTAACCGACGGTCATTGATTGAAGGAGTAATGCGCTGCCAGGAATTTTCATTCAGATATACTTCATATTTGGCCCATTGAGCAAATTCCTCACAACTCATTATGCCACTGCTGCGACGATCTTTTCCGGCAACGACTTTGTAAATTACTTGATCTTTTCCTTTAGCAGCCCTGTCTGATTCATCGACAATTTGGCGTACCGACCACTTGACACCGTATTCACCGTTACTATAGCAATGACCGAGTTTTATCTGGATCGCATCCAGTGTTTGCTGATTCCGATTTCGAGCCAGATGATAAATCTGCTCAAGCTCCTCGTGACCTACGTCAACATACAGGTTCATGTGCTGCAATGCATATTCCAGATCCTTGCGGCTGAGGCTCGTCTCTGATGTTTCGTCTCTCTCGCCAGCCTTACGGCTATAGCGCATCATTGTCACAGGATAACGCCGCCATGGAAACAGGTAGTTAAAAATGATAGCAACAACAAAAATAACTGCCACATTCAGCAAAACTGGTGTAACCAGATACATATATCCCAGGCTATGTACACCGCTACCTGCCACAACCGCCGTTAACGCCGTGGCACCACCGGGAGGATGAATGCAGCGTAAATAATACATAGCAGTAATCGCCACGCCCACGGCAACTGCAGCGGCGACAAACAAATCAGGAATCAACAGATAACAACTAACGCCAACGAATGCCGATGTTACGTGGCCACAACTCAACGCCCAGGGTTGGGAGAGGGGACCGTGGGGTACGGCAAACAACAATACCGCCGAAGCCCCCATCGAGGCTACAATCAGAGCCGCATCACCGGCTTCAATAAACTGCCGGGTTACGAGCAGGACAAATAAAATACCAGTAAAGCCACCCGCCCCGGAAATGATTTTCTCGCGGTGACTGGTTTTGTTACCGCTCAGACCGATAAAGTCGCTGATCACGCGGATCGTTTTATACATAGAGTGTCAAAAATAATAATAAATTCATTTTTCTTGCATACCTTTATATGCAGACGTTACGTTAGAGTCACGCTGTATAACCCGTGTTCCAGGCACGATGGCGCTGAATTCCGGTAATTTTGAAGGGCTGTTTTGCATAGCAGAGACACAGGAACTCCTATATATAAGTGTTTCCTACTATATCGGTTGGGTTTTATATTAGTAAAACGATATTATTTAATACATATTATCGTCTTTTTCGATATTAACTTAGCTCTGGCCAAAGGATTCGGAGTGACATCGGGCATCGGCGTTGTTGCGCGGCACATTATCCAGCAGGCGTTCACGGATGCAGTTGACTTCACACGGGGAGACACAGAAGGAGGATATTGCAACCTGTATTATATGTAGCTATCCAGTTGGATCGCATTGTAAAAACCACAGGAGGCCGATTATGCTTTTACTCAAACATAGTACGGCAATGCTTTGCATTGCCATATCGTTTTACAGTTCACACATCGCAGCGCAAGATGCCTCACCGCATGAACAGGATCTTGGCTTATCACCACAAACAATTGAGCTTCTACGTACCGAAATGCAGGCACTGCTAATCGGCGTTCAGACGCTGTCTGCTGGAATTACAACTGGGAACTGGAAGAATGTCGCTGATACCAGTGCACAGATAAATGCAAGTTACATTCTTGATCAGAAACTCAGCCCAGCGCAGAGAGAGGAACTTGATTTGTTGCCCGAATATTTCAAAAAACTGGATGCTGATTTTCATGCGGAGGCAAAAAAATTAAACCTGGCGGCCACGAATCACGATGCGCAACTCGTCACATTCCATTATTATCGTTTAATCGAGACATGCACAGTATGTCATGCGGCATTCGCACCACATAAATTTCCAGGTTTTTCTGCAACCACGAAACCCGGTCATGCACATTAATCGATGCGAAATCGTGAACATTAATTGAATGCTACAACAACCAGGATCACTCTGTTGCTAACTTAACCGGATATCACACTATGCTGACACATGAGACTGACTTGACAAAACGACAAATTGAGATTGCGGAGATCGTCAAAGAGGAATGCCTCCGTGCTGCCGTGAAAGGCTATGAAAATGCCGCCATGAGTGGCTTATGCTGTGAGGGTGCCTGGGAAGCAGCAACAGGTGCTGTTAAAATGTTGGATGTTGAACTTCTTCTAAAGCAGAATGAAATAATATAAGCAAATATTTCGAATACTTATAGAGTTTAGCGGAATAAACCAGATACCGGAATTCCGGACACAGAATACGTTAAGAGTCATTATTTCACATATCGCCATCTGAAAAAACCAGCATGAAAATAAAGAAATTTTTCAGTTATGAATGGGACGCGATAGCAGGATTGTTAGCTGCGGTAATTGCCATCATTCTGCATTTTCTTCATATTGTAGATGAGAATGTTATTTTGCCAATCGTTCTAGCTTTACTGGGACTTCTGTTTATTAACTTCATGCGTCATACACGAAATAATGAATTAACAGCAGAAGAGGTGGCCCGAACCGCATATTTGGTACAAGGCATCCAATCAGCCCTCAAGCAGCCCGATATCCTTCTCGTAGGTCCAAGACAATTGCGCACTGTGAGTGAACAATTCGCTCGCGGCATGAGCGGTGATGCCATCTGGTTTAACGTCTGCCTTTCTATGTACAGACCACAAACTTTGTTTGATACCTTATTACGGCCCGCTATAGAAAATTCGATGGTTAGTTCAATTCAGTTTGTACTCGATCACAGCCAGGAATCTTTATGGCACGATAGCATTGCACCTAAAATTGCGGCTTGTCCCGGTGCTGCAAAGATTAGAGAACCTCACTGGTGTAACCTGGAGAAAACCATTTCGTTCATTTTGGCCGACAATCAGCAAAGTGGAGGTGTTGAGGCATTGCTCAGCTTCTGGGGAGAACCTTTTATGGCACAATCAACAGAGAGAGACGTGCCACGATATATATTCCATGTACAAAAGAACTCGGAATTGTTGTCACATTTGATCGAACTGGAGCGCGGCTATCTACGCAGTTAATGTATCGTTTTAAAAATTTCTGCTTTTTTCTTTGGAATGCTGGCGGGAACCAGTGGAGAAGGTCAATTCACGTCAAATTGTCGCACGATATAGGGATGGGTGACAAACAACAAATATATATAAAACAATAGGATAGCGTGATCAAATAGACAAATCTTTAATTTAACATAATATACATTATACGCACTACTGGAACCCCGGAGATTCATATACATCAGAATAGAAAATCGTAAATGGTGACATACTGGTGACCTTCTTTATCGATATCATCCCAGTTCGCCTAACCAGGGAAAAGTGTTCAATGCTGTTTCTCCTGTTATGGTTTTTCTGAACTATAGATCAAATAGCTTCCTGACGAACATACTTTACCAGGTAGTATGTGTACCCGAGATGAGTACGTAACCAATTGTTCATAAAGGCTGCCTAACATGATGAAAAAACCATTATCCCGACGGCATTTCATGAAGCTGCTGGCTGCTCTCTTTTCCTCGATACCCCTACTCGGATCAGCGGTACCCGCAGCTGAAAATCAAACCCGTACTTCCGTGACAAAAAAGCAACCTGTCACAAACCCCAAAATCGGCATTGCCCTCGGCGCCGGAGGAGCAAATGGTCTGGCGCATATTCTGTTGCTGGAAGTCCTGGATGAAATGAAAATTACACCATACTGCATCGCCGGTTCCAGTATTGGATCAATTATCGGTGCGCTCTACGCCGCTGGTATGTCAGGTCGACAGATTCGACAACTGGTTGAACAATTTATCATCACCCCGGATGAAAGACTGCAGGAAGAACTGGTTAATAAGGATACGTTACGCTGGCTCGAGTTTATCGAAGTTGAACTGGGTCATGGAGGTATACTCAGTAGTGAAGGATTTATCGCCTATCTGTATGATGCACTACAGCATGACGCTTTTGAGAAATTGAAAATGCCACTCAAAATTGTCGCTGCCGATTTGTGGCAACGCGAACAAGTGATCTTCGAGAAGGGTTCATTACTTCCCGCAATCAAGGCGAGTATGGCAATCCCGGGAGTGTTCGAACCGGTTACCTATCAGGATCGCGTGCTCGTGGATGGCGGGACAGTCAATCCTGTCCCTTATGATTTGTTAACTGCCGAGTGCGATATTGTCATTGGTATAGATGTCAGCGGGCAACGTTCCAAATCCGACTCAGCGCTGCCCAGCTATTTTGAGACTATTTTCAACTCGATCAAGGTCATGCAACAAGCGATTATGTTGGAAAAACTACGTTGGAATAAACCGGACATCTATATCGTGCCGCAAATCGTGGATGTCCATGCACTCGAATTTTATCGTGCCGAGAGTGTCTTCCAACAAGCCCGTTCGGCCAAGGAAGAACTCAAACAGCAATTGTTACTCGCATTGAAGACCTGACAAGTCGGCAAACAGAGACCTGATAACAGTTCAGTTATCCCTTTTTAAAATACCAGATTCATTGTCGCTATCATGACGACCAGGAACAGGATGGTCATAATCCCCCCCGCCCGCATAAAGTCAGGCACACGATAACCGCCCGGCCCCATGATCAAGGCATTGACCTGGTGAGTGGGAATCAAAAATGAATTCGAAGTGGCAAGGGCGACGGTGATGGCAAACATAACAGGATCCGCATCAACGCCAATGGCGATATTGACAGCCAACGGGACCAGCAGCACGGTCGCGCCCACATTGGACATCACCAGGGTAAAGAACGTCGCTAGGATGGCAACCACGGATTGAATCACCCAGATCGGCATATGGCCCACGACGGAAATTGTCTGCTCGGCAATCCACTTGGCGGTGCCGCTGGTCTCGACTGCCAGGCCAAGTGGAATTAATGAGGCCAGCAAAAACACCGTCCGCCAGCTCACCGCCTCATACGCTTCCTCGATACTCAGTACGCCCGATAACACCATACCAACTGCCCCGGTCAACAAGGCGATCGACAAACGCACGTCTGTGAACAAGACGAGAAACAGGGCGATACCAAAAAATAACAGCGCCCAGCCAAGTTTATGGGGGCGCAATTCTTCATGTGGAAACTCCGTCGTCACCACGACAAAGTTGCGATTTTTTTCCAGGCGCGCCAATGCATCCCAGGTCGTGTGGACAATCATGGTGTCACCGGCTTTTAACGGCAGATCACGGATGCCCTCGCCTTCTCGCAGTGTTTCACCATCCCGATGCAGGGCGACCATGGCGACGCCATAAGTCTTGCGCATCCACACATCACGGGCACTCTTGCCAATCAGGTTTGAACCGGGCGGTATCACGACCTCACCGATGCCGGCCTTGGCCGAGGACAGGACTTCGGTAAAGGTTTCTACTTCCTTGCGTAATTGCAAGCCATAACGTTTAACGAATGCTTTCAGGTTATCCGGAGTTCCCAGAATGCCCAGAACAGTACCTGTTTCAATACCGATATCGCGTGCCAGACTGCCAGGACCGACACGCAAATCATCACTGCCACGCAATGCCGCAATGACACGAATCCGGTCACGATGTTCAATATCATCAAGTTGTTTGCCGACCAGTGCACTATCTTGTGGTACGACTACTTCAAACAGGCTGTAATTCAGACCATATACATCCTGAAAATATTTCATGGTATCGCTGCCGGTAACGCCTTTTACCTTATCACTGGATGGCAAAACGAATCGGCCAGCGATGACGAAATAAATTACACCGACCGCAACCAGTGCCAGACCCACCGGGGTGACGCTAAACAGGGACAAGGTCTCCATTTGTTGTGCCGCCGGCAGCGCTTTATTCGAGGTAAGAATCAGATCATTGAGTAGAATCAGCGGACTGGAACCAACCATGGTCACTGTCCCGCCGAGGATGGCACAGAAGCCCATCGGCATAAGCAGCCGTGACATTGGCAAACCTGAACGGGCTGATATTCGAGAAACGACCGGGAGAAACAAGGCAGCGGCGCCGACATTCTGCATGAAGCTGGATATGATCCCTACAGTACCGGATATAATCGGAATTACCCGTGTTTCGCTGTTGCCTCCGATCTGTAAGATTTTGGTGGCAACCTTACTCATGATCCCGGTTTTATCCAGTCCGGCACCAATGACCATGACGGCGATAATCGAAATAACCGCATTACTGGCAAAGCCGTCGAATAAATGATTACTGTCGACAAGACCCTGCTCCAGTCCCATCAATGGTGCAAAAAGGGATGTCAGACCAAGCAATACCATCACGGTGGTGGCAGCAACATCTACGCCAACCACTTCAAAGGCAAATAAATAAATGGTTAATAAAAGAATTGCACATACCCATGCAATTTCAATTGTTGGTACTAGTGTTGCGATGTACAGGGCGGCCAGAATAAATATTGTTCCCGCGATATATTGCGTACGATTCAGGCTACCCGTCTGAATTATGACACGTTCTTCATCAGCGAGTGAAATCAACGTAGATACTCCTTAAATACAATTATTAATACGATTCAGTCTTCTCCTGTTACAAACCAGAGTCTGTTCTGCCTGGTTAACCTTTTAATCCGGTGTGGATCATGTGATAAAAAACCACATCCAACCAAACCCGATTGGTTTGCCTGGATGTGGTAAAAAATCAGCGCACTCCTCTTCCCTGTTAAACCACGACAACCTGTGGGACGTCTTACGATGACTCACTTTAAAATGTGCACTGACAATTTTTATATCGAAGCTTTCAACCGGCATAGATTCTACGAAGCTGCATTGATGAGGCGGGATCGATCAACACCATGGGTATTGCCGGCTTCATGCCTTTCTTCAATACTTCTTCTTCCATCAATTTATTAACAATCAGGTCATTGGGTTGCGCCAGAATGTAGGTAAGCAGGTGTTGATTCTGGATGTAGGCGGCAACATCCTGCACCGTATCATCTGACAGCTCGACCCGGTGATAGGCCACACCCTCGCGGCGTAATTGCTTCACCACATTGTCTGCCCACCTGTCATCGGTCGCGCCGTGAAACAGAAGGTCAAATTGGGCGCCGAACCAACTGAAAGTATGCAGGGCATAATCCATCAGCATCTCAACGCCGGTCCCATCGCTGATGATCGCGATGCGTTTACGCGTGGGCATCGGTCGCAAAACCCGCGAGGCATTCGAGGCCGCCTGTTTTGGTTCCAGCTCAACGCCAACCGCCTCCAACTTTTCGTGCATCGGCAGCATTTCACCGGCATTCTGATGTGCCAGCCCGGTCAGCATGCGCTTCAAATCTTCGGTTAACTTTTTCAACTCAAGCACTCCTCTTGGCTGTACTGATCTATAAGGAGCAATGGCCATGCCAGGTTGCTGACTCCCCTAACATGCTGTTTTTAATAGAATTACTATTGCTTATAATCCTCCCGGTGTTTCATCTTGCAACAGAAATACCATTATCGTGTAATACTCCTTTAATTCTTATGATTTTTCACTATATTATTAATGTTGCTATTTGTAACATTTAATTTCATCCTGTAACGGTGTTTGCTTAATCATGCCGAGCCTAAGGGGCAAAATCACCCTCGCCTATTCAAGCCTGGCCTTGATCGTGGTGGTGCTGTCCGTCATTGCGGTATTTGATTTGTTATTCCTCGAAAGGCAGGTTCAGGAAGGTGTCGCCGTCTCCGGCTTGAATGCTTCCGTGCTGGAAATGCGACGCCAGGAAAAAAATCTGTTCTTGTATGCCGATCACTCAGCCCTGGCTGAAGCTGATAATCTTGCAACGACGATACTTGACACCCTCCGGACCGAACAGGCCGTCTTGGCCGATGTTTCCAGCCATGAAGAAATCACTGCCCTGGAACTCGCCATTCATAACTACCGCCAATTGATTGCCGACTGGCGGCCGGATATAAGAAACAAGGGGGCTGCGGAAGCTCGTATTCGTGATCAGGGACAAAAGATTTCGTCCGTGGTGGAAGCATTCGTTTTACGCGAGCGCCAGGTACTGGCAGATGCGGTACGTAAATCCCGCTGGTCGTTGTTAACTTCCATGTTGGTGGTCGGTTTGTTGGTCTATCTCGTCGGCAGACTTCTCGCCCGGGCGGTGGTCACTCCCCTGCGACGGCTGGAATCGCGTTTAATGCCGATTGCCGAGGGCCGTTATGATCATCTGGAAGCGGGTTCCAACGACCGGGAATTTGTAACCTTTGCCGATGCTTTCAACCACATGCTGAAGGAGCTGAACAACCGTCGCCGCCGGCTGGTGCAATCAGAAAAACTGGCGTCGTTAGGCATTTTGGCGGCCGGGGTGGCCCATGAACTGAATAATCCCCTGTCCAATATCTCTTCTTCTTGTCAGTTACTGTTAGAAGAACTGGAAACAACAGAACCCGCCCAAATGGAAGCCTGGTTGCGGCAAATTGACAGCGAAACCGAAAGGGCGCGACGGATCGTTCTGGATCTCCTCGAATATGCGCGACAACGTGAGTTACAGCTAAAACCCGTCAGGCTGATTGAAATCATCAATAAAACCCAGACCTTGCTTGGCAAATCACTTCGCAGTGGCAATGTGTCTCTCAATATTGACCTGCCGGAAGATCTTCAGGTGACAGCCGATCCGCATCGGCTGTTACAGGTTTTCATTAATCTGTTACGTAATGCGATGGATGCCGCAGAAGAGAAAGAACTGTGTATCGAAATTCATGCCAGGGAATGCGGTAATTTGATGGATAACTTGCCCGAGGGGGCTGAAGTACTGGGCAACCTGGAATATATCAAAGCAAAAGGAAATGTATTTACTGAAATCACCATACATGACAACGGGCCAGGTATTGCTGCAGATGTCCTGCCGCATATTTTCGACCCTTTCTATACCACCCGGGAACCGGGAAAGGGAATGGGACTCGGATTGTATATTGTTCAGGAGATTATCACGGAACATAACGGCTGCATCGCAGTAACCTCAGATCCTGATGAAGGCACCCGAATCATCTTGCGATTACCCTGTGGAGACAATGCTGATGAACGAGCATAACCAGGATCAGGGTAAACTGTTGGTCATCGATGATGAGCCTATGGCAGTCGAAAACCTTGCGCATGCCTTGAACAAGGCAGGCTACGAGGTTATCAGCCGCACCAGCGGCCCCAGTGGTATAAAGGCACTTGAGCAGGATCGATATGATGTCATCCTGACCGATCTTCGCATGGAAAAAGCAGATGGGATGGCTGTGTTAGAACGGGCCCTCGAAGTTGATCCCGATACCGCTGTTGTCATTATCACCGGTTATGCAACTCTTGATTCCGCCGTACAGGCCATCAAGTCAGGTGCTTATTACTATATCACCAAACCATTCCGCCTGGATGAGGTCAGGAAAATTGTCGCCAATGCCATCGAGGGGGTACGCCTTAAACGCGAGAACCGACAATTACGCGACCAGGTCAACAAAATCAAACCCGGACCACATATCATCACCCAGGACCCGGATATGCAACGGCTTCTGGAAACAGCCAGCCAGATTGCACCAACCGATTGTAATGTGCTTATCAGTGGTGAAACGGGCACCGGTAAGGAATTGCTTGCACGGTTTATTCATACCAACAGCCATCGCGCTGAAAAACCTTTTGTTGCGGTAAACTGCGGGGCGTTTCAGGAAGATCTCCTGGCAAATGAACTGTTTGGTCACGAAAAAGGCGCCTACACCGATGCGGGTGAGGCCCGTGCCGGTTTGATTGAAGCGGCCAATGGCGGCACCCTGTTTCTGGATGAAATTGCCGAAATGTCGTTAACCATGCAAACCAAATTATTACGGGTGATACAAGAGCAGGAGGTACAACGTCTGGGCAGTACCAAGCTCTTCCCCGTCAACGTTCGTTTTGTCGCGGCAACAAATCGTGAATTGCGTAACGAAGTCGCGTCAGGACGTTTTCGTCAGGATCTTTTCTTCCGTCTGGATGTGGTATCACTTCATTTGCCTCCACTGGTTGAACGGCGCGATGACATTCCGTTACTGGCCTATTACTTTTTAAAAAAAATCGCAAAACGTATGGGTCGGGAGGTGGAAAATATCGAACCTGAGGCCATGATGCTTCTCACGGAGTATGATTATCCAGGCAATGTGCGCGAACTGGAAAATATGATTGAGCGCGGTGTCGCACTTGCCAATGAAAAAGAATTCACTGCCTCTCTGCTACCACCATTACTTGTGGAGCGCGCGATCCATGTCGTACGCCAGACCGGTGACAGATTACCTACCCTGGAAGAACGCGAAAACGATTACATAAAGTGGGTGTTAAAACACACGAAAGGCAATCGCACCAGGGCCGCGGAAATTCTGGGTATCGATCGGGTTTCGTTATGGCGAAAACTGAAAACTTTCGAGGACAGCAATTAGACTCTTCACAAAAATATTGTGTTAATACAGCAATCAGGTACAAAATAAAAGTGTACTAGCTGGAATAAAAATAATATTAATAAAAGATATCTAATTTTTTTATCAAATAAAGCACCAAAACGCTTATCTATTGATTAATACTTCAAAACTTTAGTAATTCCTGTTGTTACAAATTGATAAAGATCAATTTCCATCTACATTCACCTCGCAATACGTAGTTCTACGTATAAACTTTGAATAAAAGATATAAATGAAACACTTATATAAAAAGCAATACGTAATAATACGTAATTGTACTTATACAAGATCAGAGCAATTTTAACTATATAAAGTAGTTCAAGGTGCGGCCCAGGGGGGAGGCATCGTTCCTGTCATTCCAACTAATCTCCCCGGTTATCTGAAAAGGTACGACCAAAGGGGAGGCATCGTTCCTGTCACAAATATAATCCCCTCTATCCATAAAGGAGCGAGAGATGAAATCAAACACGCGATTTTTGTTCAGTCCCCTCCTGCTGGGACTGGTTATTGCGATACTGTCGCTGGGTGGTTGTAGTGGCGACGATGGTGCGCCCGGTGTCGATGGTGCCGATGGTGTCGATGGTGTCGATGGTGCCGATGGCGCGGACGCTATCATCCTGGCGGATGTCGTCCCCATCAACCCGATCCTCGATCTGAGCAATACCATTTCCTACGATCAGGTGTCCGGTACGGTGACGATCCATTTCTCCCTCACCGACGAGGATGGCAATGGCATAGATGTCACCCAGGGTGGCTATATGGACGACGGCTGGGAACTGCGTGTCTACGCCACCGAACTGATTGACAATTTTCCTGTCGACGGGACTGCCGGACAATCCTGGACCCCGTTATGGAACGAGCGCGGTTACCCGGGAGCTGCCGATCCGGCCGACCACTTGCCGGGCACCTTGACTCTTATAGATGCCGCGACAGGTGAATATACCTATGTTTGCGATAATGCGATGGCCCTCTCCCCCAATGTGCAGCGGATCATTATGCGCGCCCGCTGGCGTGAAACGATTGGCGGTGTCCGCTACGTATTCGCCAACCCGGTCAACAACTCGTACGATTTCCTGCAAAGCGATCCCGCGAATGAACTCGCTTCTTCCGGGGCCGACATGGTACTGACGGAAAATTGCGAAACCTGCCACGGCGCCCGCATCGGGGATGTCGGCCATGGCGGCGGTTACACTCAGGTCAAAACCTGCAACAACTGCCACAATGTCAATTATATGACTCCACGGAACGGTGGCGAAGGCGATCTGGCGTTTATGGTGCACCGGATCCACAATGCAGGGATATTTGCAAATCTCGAAGGCGGCGCTGATTTTTCCCACGTCACCTATCCGCAGCACATCTATACCTGTGACAAGTGCCATGGCGGAGCGCCGGAAGAGAACCTGAAATTTGAGATCATGACC
>JBECLA010000046.1:0-20930 GCA_040235565.1 Thiohalomonadales bacterium
CCTGGCCCTGGTTACAGAAAATCGGTCTGTTCCGCCTGCCGGGTGATATCGTCATCGAGCGGGAAAACTTCCGTCTCTATTTCCCCATCACCAGCATGATCATCCTCAGCGTGGTTTTCAGCCTGCTTCTGTGGCTATTCAAACGCTGAACCTGACTCTATATAAGGATGGACGAGGTAGAGTCGCGTCAGGAACGAAGACCGAGAGCGAAGCAGGAGCCCGAGCCGAGAGCCGTGTCGGGAACAACGGCCGAGACGGCGGAAATACTGGAAATGCATGGAGCGATTTCCAGTGCAAACCAGAACAATATCACCCCGTCTTCCGGTCAGGATGAATCAATATTCCTGGTTCGTCTGGTCTGCCCCTTCCTTTTGCACCGGCATCAGGCTGGCGGAGGTGATCTTCAGCGCCAGCGCCGCGGTACTCGCCACATAAATGGAGGAGTAAGTCCCCACCACAATGCCGATGATCAGCGCGAGGGAGAAGGAATGAATCAATTCCCCACCCAGGAAAAACATGGCCAGCACGACCAGCATAGTGGTGGTGGACGTCATCAAGGTACGGGCCAGGGTCTGGTTGAGGGAGGTATTGACCACCCGGACGGGCGGATCCTTGCGCATCCTGCGGAAGTTCTCCCGAATCCGGTCAAACACCACTATGGTGTCATTGAGGGAATAGCCGATCACCGCCAGCACGGCTGCCATCGTCGTCAGGTCAAACTCCCATTGAAACAGGGCGAAGCATCCCAGGGTAATGATCACATCGTGAATCAAGGCGGCAATGGAACCCAGGGCAAACCGGTATTCAAACCGCGCCATGACATAGATCAGAATAAAGGCCAGGGCGATGATCATTGCCAGACCACCGTCATCCCGCAGTTCCCCGCCCACCTGCGGCCCCACATACTCCTGGCGGCGCATTTTGACTTCGGTCTCGGCGGCGGCATTCAAGGCCTGCAGAATTTGATCGCCCAGAGCTTCCGTGGCTTCCCCACCCCGGGGCGCCAGTCGGACCAGCACGTCCTGTGAGGTGCCAAAATGCTGGACGATCGCGTCCCCAAAGCCGGCCTTCTCCAGGGCGCCCCGGACGTCCTTGAGATCCACCGGCTGGGTATAACCCACTTCGATCAAGGTCCCACCGGTAAAATCCAGACCAAAATTGAGTCCACGCGTAATCAGCGCGCCAATGGACACCGCGATCAATAATATGGAAAACATGATGGCCAGCTTGCGCTTGCCCATGAAATCGATGTGGGTTGTTTTCTTGAATATCTGCATGACTGATTGTTACATCCGAATTAAATGGACAGTTTCTTGATCTTGCGACCGGCGACAAACAGATTCACCACGGCACGCGTCCCCATGATGGCAGTGAACATGGACGTCACAATGCCGATCGACAGGGTAATGGCGAAGCCTTTGATGGGTCCGGTACCGAAAATGTACAGCACCACCGCCGCGATCAGGGTGGTGATATTCGCGTCAGCAATGGTCGAGAGCGCTTTTTCATACCCGGCGTTAATACTTGACTGAGGGGTATTGCCATTGCGCAATTCCTCCCGGATACGCTCGAAGATCAACACATTGGCATCCACCGCCATGCCCACCGTCAGCACGATGCCGGCGATACCCGGCAAGGTCAGGGTCGCCTGTAACATGGAAAGCACGGCAACGATCAGTACCAGATTGACCAGCAAGGCCAGGTTGGCCACCAGGCCAAAGCCCCGGTAGTACATCACCATGAACACAATCACCAGTAACATCCCGATGACCACCGAGCGCGTGCCCTGATCAATATTGTCCTGCCCCAGGCTGGGACCAATAGTACGTTCTTCTACGATACGAATGGGGGCGGCCAGCGCGCCGGCACGAAGTAACAGGGCCAGATTATGCGATTCTTTCACACTGTCCAGCCCGGTGATCTGGAAGCGTTTACTGAACACGCCCTGGATGGTGGCCACGTTGATGACCTCTTCCACCTTGCGGGTGGTTGTGACCAGCTTGCCGTTCACCTCCTTGGTCTCGCTCTTGTGTTCGATGAACACCACGGCCATGGGTTTTTTCAGGTTTTCCTTGGTGGTTTTGCCCATGATCCGCGCCCCGGCCCCGTCAAGGTTGATGAACACGGCCGGGCCACCGGTATCCTGATCAAAACCGGAACTGGCATGGGTAATGCGATCCCCGGTGATGATGAGGCGTTTTTTCAACAAAATAGGACTGCCATCCCGTTCCTGATACAGCCGCGCACCGGGGGGGACCTTGCCGGCCAGGGCCTCCTGCACACTGTGTTCCACATCCGCCAGACGAAATTCCAGGGTGGCGGTGGCGCTCAGAATTTCCTTGGCGTGGGCGCTGTCCTGAATACCGGGCAACTGCACCACAATGCGGTCCTCACCCTGCTGCTGGATGACCGGTTCCGCCACCCCCAGTTCGTTGACACGATTGCGCAGCGTGGTGACATTCTGTTGCAGTGCACCTTTCTTGATTTCCCGTATGGTCGGCTCACTCAGACTGGCGCGAATCAGGAATGCGCCGCCTTCCTCCTCATCGGACAATACCAGTTCACGATATTCACCCCGCACCACATTGTGCGCCTTGTCGCGCAGCTCACTGTCACGGAATTTCAGCACCAGCGCATCCCCCCGCTGGGCGACCGTGAGATATCGAATCTTGTTCGTGCGCAACAGGCCACGCATGTCATTCACATAGCGTTCATAGGCCTGGGCCATGACCGTCTCGGTGTCCACCTCCATCAAGAAATGCAAACCGCCACGTAAATCCAGCCCCAGGTACATGGGCAAGGCATTGATCGCCTCCGACCAGGCTGGCGCGGCGCTGGCCAGATTGAGCGCCACGGTATAGTCGTCACCCAACAGGCGGCGGAGTAAATCGTTGCTCTTGAGTTGATCCTCCACATTCTCGAACCGCACCAGTAAACCATTTTCATCCAGGACGATGCTGCGCACCGGAACCTGGTTACCCTGTAACAGGTTCTGCACCTGGGTGTAGGTGGTATTGTCCACCTGGGTGGTGCGAGTGGCGGAAATCTGGATCGCCGGATCCGAACCGAACAGATTCGGCAATGCGTAAACGATCCCGACCGCCAGCACGATCAGGATGAGAAGGTATTTCCACAGGGGATAGCGGTTCAACATGCTGAAATTTCTCGTTTGAAGTTTTGATTCACTGCGTTGAGCGCGCAACGAGCGTGTTGCGGAGCCAGACCGCTCCGCGCAACACGTGGACAGCGGTAATTATTTTTCGCTCGCGGCTTTGAGGCTGCCTTTCGGTAGCACACTGGCCACAGCCTGTTTTTGCAACCGGACGGTGACATTGTCCGCCAGCTCTACGCTGATGTATTCATCGCCAACATCCGTCACCTTGCCGAGGATGCCACCATTGGTGACCACTTCGTCACCCTTGGCGAGCGCCGCCACCAGGTTGCGATGTTCCTTGGCACGTTTCTGCTGGGGCCGAATCAGGATGAAATAGAAAATCAGAATGAAGCCACCAAAGAAAATCAGCGAGGACAGCGGATCGCCACCCTGGCCTGCCGGGGCTGCTTCAGCGAATGCATCAGAAATCAGAAAGCTCATTGATATCCCTTTTTAACTTGATTGTGTGTAATTCCGAACTGCGCGGGTTGGGTTAAGGCGGCCGTATTATGACACAGGCGGCACGTCTTGGGCGCGTCTGGCATAAAAATCCGCCACAAAATCCGTCAGATTGTGCTGCGCAATTGCATCCCGCAAGCCTTGCATAAGTTTTTGATAATAATAGAGGTTATGAATGGTATTCAAACGGGAACCCAGGATCTCACCGGTCTTGTCCAGATGACGTAAATAGGCACGACTGTAGTTGCGACAGGTATAGCAATCACAGGTTTCATCCAGCGGCCGGGTGTCCTGCTGATACTGGCTGTTACGTATCCGCAGCATCCCCGTGGAGGTAAACAAATAGCCGTTGCGGGCATTACGCGTCGGCATGACACAATCGAACATGTCCACCCCGCGCCGCACGGCTTCCACCAGATCCTCGGGCGTCCCCACCCCCATCAGATAGCGGGGTTTGTCCCCCGGCATTTGCGGCGCCAGGTTATCAAGGATATGCAACATCTCCGCTTTGGGTTCCCCCACCGACAAGCCACCGATTGCATAGCCATCAAAGCCAATCTGCGTCAGACCGTGCAGCGATCGTTCGCGTAATTGCGGATACATGCCACCCTGGACAATGCCAAACAGGGCCGACGGGTGATCGGCATGCGCCTGTTTGGACCGTGCCGCCCAACGCAGGGACAGTTCCATGGAGTCGCGCGCCTGCTGTTCGGTGGCCGGATAGGGGGTGCATTCATCAAAGATCATGATGATGTCGGCCCCCAGGGCATGCTGCACCGCGATGGATTCTTCCGGTCCCAGAAAGACCTGGCGTCCGTCCACCGGCGAACTGAATCGTACGCCTTCCTCGGTGATCTTTGCCGCGCTCGGCGTCCTGCCTCCTGCGGCACTCGCACCTCCCTGTG
The DNA here is from genome assembly GCA_040235565.1 of Thiohalomonadales bacterium. Taxonomy (GTDB): domain Bacteria; phylum Pseudomonadota; class Gammaproteobacteria; order UBA6429; family Thiohalophilaceae; genus JAHEIJ01. The sequence goes on from JBECLA010000046.1 coordinate 4,519, forward strand.
CATCGCTCCTCCCCAGTGACCAGACCTGGAAGCCGCCCGAGTCGGTCAGGATCGGACCGTCCCAATGCATAAAGTTGTGCAGATCGCCGTGGGCTTCGATGATCTCGGTACCGGGTCGCAACATCAGGTGAAAGGTATTGCCCAGGATGATCTCCGCCCCCACCTCGCGCAGCTCCTCCGGTGTCATGGCTTTCACCGTGCCATAGGTACCTACCGGCATAAATACCGGGGTCTCGACGGTGCCACGGTCAAAGGTCAAACGCCCCCGTCGGGCCACCCCGTCATTCTCGAGTAATTGGAATTCCACACGCGTCTCTTAAAACTTTGTTAAAAGCCTTTCCCCTCGTCCCTCGTCCCTCGTCACTTAATGACTTGTGACTTGTGACTCGTCCCTGTTCTGTCGATGAACATGGCATCACCATAACTGAAAAACCGGTAACGCTCAGCCACCGCATGGCGATAGGCCCGCATAATATTGTCATGACCCGCAAAGGCACTCACCAGCATCAACAGGGTGGATTCGGGTAAATGAAAGTTGGTCAACAGGGCATCCACCACCCGAAACCGGTAGCCGGGCGTAATAAAGATATCCGTCTCACCACAATAGGCGTGTAATTCCCCCTCCCGGGCTGCGGTTTCAAGACAACGCACGGAGGTGGTCCCCACGGCAATCACCCGCCCATCACGGACGCGGGTCCGGTTAACGGCCGCCACCACCTCGGCGCCGAGCTGCATCCATTCGGAATGCATCTTGTGTTGTTCAATCTCGTCCACCCGTACCGGCTGAAACGTCCCGGCGCCGACATGCAGGGTCACGAAGGCCAGTTCAACCCCCTGCGCCTGAATCGCCTCGAGCATGGTCTGATCAAAATGCAACCCCGCAGTGGGGGCCGCCACGGCGCCTTGCTGCCGGGCGTACACCGTCTGGTAACGTTCCCGATCCGCTTCCGCCTCCTGGCGTTCGATGTAGGGTGGCAAGGGCATATGGCCAAGGCGTTCAAGCATCGCGGTGACATCTGCTTCGGATCGGGCCGGATCCATAAAGCGCAAGACAAACAAATCGTCTTGTCGCGCCACTACTTCGGCTTCCACTTCATCCGAAAATTTCAGGCGTCGCCCCGCTCGGGGAGTTTTGCTGGCCCGCACATGCGCCAGCACGCGATCACCGCCGAGTAACCGTTCCACCAGCACTTCCACCTTGCCACCGGTGTCTTTCTGCCCCAGGAGCCGTGCCGGGATTACCCGTGTGTCATTCAACACCAGTAAATCACCCGGCCGTAACAGGGAGGGAAACTCACGAAACTGGCGATCGACAAGTTGGCCGCTCGCTGCATCCAAATGCAGCAAACGACTTGCCGGTCGCTGCTGGGTGGGATACTGGGCGATCAGTTCCGCCGGCAGCTCATACTGGAAATCACTACGTTGCATGGCGCGCGAGCATAGCAGTTTGGCTTTTACAAGACCATGCAGGCTACCTATAATAGGCGCCTTCGCATTGGCCGAGTGGTGGAATTGGTAGACACGCAGCACTCAAAATGCTGTGCCTTCGGGCGTGTCGGTTCGAGTCCGACCTCGGCTACCACCATAACAACAATCATAATTGGATTCCTAACCATACCGACACATCGCCGTCAAGGGACGCGCGTCGCGCAGCGGTCAGGTATAATGTGGAGTTTCGACCTTAATCAAGACACAGTTTCATGAGTGCTGAAGCAAACGTTAATCGCGCCCGCCCGCCAGTAAGCCGTCCCTTGCCGGATGACAAACGCCTGCGTTCGCGTGTCAAACTGTTCGGCAATATCCTCGGCAAGATTTTGCACGATCATGCTGGCGACAAGGTTTTCAATGCGGTGGAAACCCTGCGCAAAGGGCATATCAGCTTGCGTAAAATGGATGACATTCGCAAACGCCAACGGTTGGCGGCCCTGATCGAGTCACTGGATCCAGAATCCCTCGCGCATGTCGTTCGTTCTTTCAGCATCTACTTCAGCCTGGTGAACATCGCAGAGGAAGCGTTCCAGCACAAGCAACGCCGTCGCGAAGTCAGTCGGAATGGTCCACTGTGGGTCGGTTCCTTCGATGCCACCATGCGGGAGTTCTATCAGGAAGGTGTCAGTGCTGAACAGGTCCAGTGCCTGCTGGATCATTTGGCCTACATTCCGGTTTTCACCGCGCATCCCACCGAAGCAAAGCGGCGCACCATCCTCGAGGCATTGCGGCGTATTTTTATTATCAGTGAAGAACTGGAAACCACACGTCTGTCGCAAATCCAGAAAGATGATATTCATACCAAACTGGAACGCCATATTCGTATTTTGTATGAATCCAACGAGGTCCGCATCAGCAAACTGAAGGTGATCGATGAAGTTTCCAATGGCCTGTACTATTTTCGTGAATGTCTGTTTACCTCGGTGCCGGAAACCTACCGCTATCTGGAAAATGCCATCAAGCGGACCTATGGCTCGGATCCCGCCGCCGCGGTGATAAACGTCCCCAGTTTCATTCGTTTTGGCTCCTGGATCGGCGGGGATCGTGACGGCAATCCGTTTGTCAAGCCGGAAACCACTGCCACCGCCATACGACTGCAGTCGCGTGAAGCTTTACTGGAATACTATGGTCGTATTCGCAGCTTGCAAAAGATTCTGACCATCTCGACCGAATTCGCCCAGCCAACCGAGGCCATGCTTGCCAGCCTGGCACGGGATGAAGCGGATATACCGGAAATCTTTGCCGCCAAACCCGAGCAGTACAAAACCGAGCCTTACCGTCGCAAACTGGTGTTGATGCAACAGCGCATTGAATGCAACCTCGCCAAATTGAACCACATGCTTGATGAAGCCTCCTTGCCGGAGAGTGACTGCAGTTATCGCAATGAGGAAGGTCTGCTAAATGATCTCTATTTGATCCGCGACTCCCTGATCAGCCACGAGGATGAAATCATTGCCCGGGGTGAACTGCAGGATCTCATCCGCCTGGTGGAAACTTTTGGTTTCTTTCTTGCCCATCTTGATGTGCGACAGGAATCCACCATCCACAGCAACACCGTCAGCGCCGTGCTGCAACAACTGGACGGGACCGATTACGCTGCGCTGTCGGAAGAAAAACGCCTCGCGGTCCTGGCGCGCTGGATGGAGCAGAAACCTCCCAAGGTAGACAGCACCGACTTTGCCGACATGAGTCGGGAAACGCTCATGGTGTTTAATGTCATGGCGCAAATCCGCAAGGAGATCAGCCCCAAGGTCTTCGGTAACTATGTCATTTCCATGACCCATGCGGCCAGTCACGTCCTGGAAGTCATGTTCCTGGCCTGGCTTGCCGGACTGGCGGGGAACCGGAATGGGGAATGGTATTGTGATATTCGTATCTCACCCCTGTTTGAAACCATTGACGATCTGGCCCATATCCAACCGGTGATGAACCAGCTACTGGATAACACCACCTATGCCGCCCTGCTCAAGGCCTCGGGAAATTGTCAGGAAGTGATGCTGGGGTACTCCGATTCTTGTAAAGACGGCGGCATCCTTGCCTCCGCCTGGAATCTTTACCAGGCGCAACAACAAATCACCGCCCTGGCGAAAAAATACGGTGTCGAATTACGCCTGTTCCACGGCCGGGGAGGCACAATCGGTCGCGGCGGCGGGCCAACCCACGAATCCATTCTGTCCCAACCGACGGGAACGGTTCACGGTGAAATTAAATTTACTGAACAGGGTGAAGTGCTGTCCTACAAATACAGTAATACCGAAACCGCGGTGTATGAACTGAGTATGGGTATTACCGGCCTGATGAAGGCCAGCCGTAACCTGATTTCCGAGCCCCAACCGGATAAACCGGAATATCTGGCGATCATGAAAGAGTTGGCGGCAAATGGCGAACGCCATTATCGCAACCTGACCGATGAAACCCCGGGGTTTCTCGATTACTTCTATGAGGCGACCCCGGTGAGTGAAATCGCCCTGATGAACATCGGTTCTCGCCCGTCGCATCGCAAGAAGGCCGATCGTTCCAAAGGTTCAGTGCGCGCCATCGGCTGGGTGTTCGGCTGGGCCCAGTCACGCCACACCCTGCCGGCCTGGTACGGCATCGGCACCGCGCTGGAAAACTGGTTGCAACAGCATCCGCAACAACTGGGCAAGTTGCAGGACATGTATCATGACTGGCCTTTCTTTCGTGCCCTGTTGTCCAACTCGCAAATGGCATTGTTCAAGGCGGATATGCACATTGCCGAATCCTACGTTTCCCTGTGCCATGATCAGGATACGGCGCGATCGATCTTTGACACTATCGATGCCGAATACGAGCGTACGGTGAGCAATGTGTTACAGATCGCCCAGCTCGATGAATTGATGGCGGACACCCCGCGACTGGCTTTGTCACTCAAACGTCGCACGCCCTATCTGGATCCGTTGAATCAAATCCAGGTCACCTTGCTGAAACGATTCCGGGATGAATCACAGGATGAAGAACATCGCAATCAGTGGTTGACTCCGTTACTACGGACCATCAATGCCATTGCCGCCGGCATGCGCAATACGGGCTAGCGAACTGGCCCGCCATTTTTCCAGATTATGATTTGCTGAGGGGTCTAGGCCGCTTGCACCGGGATGGTGTTACGGGTGTGGGTAACCGTGTTGTGTTTATCCAGGTACACCAATTTCGGTTTGAAGTTCGCCAATTCCTGCTGGGTCAGTCCCACATAGGCGCAAATGATCACGATGTCACCCGGGTTGGCCTTGTGGGCTGCGGCGCCATTGACGGAAATAATACCGGAACCATCTTCAGCCCGAATTGCATAGGTGGTAAACCGTTCACCGTTGGTGGCGTTGTAGATTTCGATCTGTTCATATTCCCGGATCCCCGAGATCTCGAGCAACTTACCGTCGATCGCGCAGGAGCCCTCGTACGCCAGCTCCGAATGGGTAACACTGGCACGGTGCAGTTTGGCTTTGAGCATCGTTGTCAGCATGAATCTACAACCTCACGACAAAAGAGTTGGCTATTTTAACACGGCCGGGCAACCGCGTCCTAACCCCCCAGGCTATTATTTTCCAAGGGTTTTCATACTCGCAGACAGTCGATCAGGCGGATTTGTCCGAGCCGGGCCGCCGCGACAATCACCAGATCCTCGCCCGCTCGGCCCGGTCCCAGATCCCTCGCGCAACGGACACACAGGTATTCCGGTTCCATCCCCTGCTGGCGTAGATCACGCATCGCTTTGTCTTCCAGTTGGCCAAAATCAGCCGCCCCGGCCTGAATGTTATCCCGAACTTCGAGAAGGCTTCGATAAAGCGCGGGTGCCTTTTGCCGTTGCGCTGCCGTGAGCCGGGTATTGCGCGAGCTCATGGCCAGACCGTCGGGTTCACGAGTCGTTGGCCGGCCAATGATCTCAATCGGAAAATTCAGATCCGCCACCATTCGTCGTATGACCAGCAGTTGCTGGTAATCCTTTTCGCCAAACACCGCCAGTTGCGGCTGCACCAGATGAAATAGCTTCGCCACCACGGTGGTGACACCGCGAAAATGCCCGGGCCGACTGGCTCCTTCCAGCATACTTGATAGTGCGGGTACTTCCACCCCGGTTATGTTTTCGCGTCCGTTTGGATAGAGATCTGTCTCGGATGGGATAAACACGGCATCCACCCGGTAGTGGGCCAGTTGCTGCAGGTCTGCATCCAGGGTACGGGGATAAGCCGCGAAGTCACTGCTTTCATTGAATTGCAGGGGGTTCACAAAAATACTGACGACGACGCGATCCGCCACCTCCATGGCCTTTTCAACCAGACTCAAATGTCCGGCATGAAGATTTCCCATGGTGGGTACAAAGGCGATCTGCTGGCCCGCCTGTTGCCAGCCTACGGCACAGGCCTGCATTTCATTAGGTCGCTGGATCTGCTGCATCGTCCGCGATATGAAGCTTACACCTGGAAATCACCCAAATCGGTTTTCAGTGTGCCTGCATCAGGGTTTGCACTGGTAGACTTTAAAGGTTTGCTCTCCATCCTGAATGTCCGTGGACTGAACCAGAGTATCGCCTTTTAATTTAATGGCTTCATTCCGTGCCAGTGTTTCCAGTTCGGATTTGATTTTTTCAGGATCACGTTTGAAGGAGGCAACATCAGATTTGACCGACACAGTGGTAGTGCCCGCAAATTTACAATTAACCACGTGGACAGCTTCAACAATCCGGACTTGTTCTGCGTCGGGACTTAATTCAACCCAGGTACAGGCGGTCAGGAAAAGACCTATCAAACTCAGACTGATCAAATTGCGCATTTGTCTACTCCCAATCGTTACTATATATAAGTATGTTGCTCGGCCGGGAAATCACTGTGCTTCACCGCTGCAACATAGGCGTGAATCGCCGCGGCCACACCCTTGCCGGTGGGCATTTCAGCAAGAAAATCTCTCACAAAGCGCGGCTTTTTACCGGGGGTGAACCCCAGTAGATCATAGATCACCAGAACCTGTCCATCGCAGTCTCGACCCGCACCTATACCGATGGTAGGGATATCGATAGCTGCGCTGATACGTTGTGCCAGATCAACGGGAATACATTCCAGCACGATAATCTCGGCACCGGCCTGTTGCAAGCCGATCGCATCCTGCCGCATCTGCTCTGCTGCGGCCTGCTCGCGTCCCTGCACTTTATAACCTCCCAGCTCGTTGATTGATTGTGGTAACAAACCAAGATGACCACAAACACGGATACCATTGGCAGTCAGATGGCTGACAATATCAAGGACGGCACCGCCACCTTCCAGCTTGACCATATCCGCTTTCCCCTGTTCAACCAAACGGCGGGCATTGGCAAGCGCCGCTTGCTTGTCACCATAGCTATGATAGGGCATATCCACCACCAGCAAGGTGTGCTGACGCGCTCGTGCCACCAGGCGGGTATGATAAAGCATGTCATCCATAGTTACCGGCAAGGTGGTATCGTGTCCCTGTATGACCATCCCCAGTGAATCACCCACTAACAGGATGTCGATCCCGGCCTGCTCGCACAGCACCGTCATGCTCGCATCGTAGCAGGTCAACATCGCGATCTTCTCCCCACGCGCTTTCATGGCGCGCAAATCGGAAGCCGTCAAAGGTACAGGTTGATTAGTCATAGAACCAACTGGGAGGGATTGAAATAATGGCGACCGGATCGAATCTTACATACCTGCGCCAGCAACATTTCATAATCCTGCTGATTGTGGGCAAAATCGATCTCGGCGGCGTTGACGATCAATAACGGCGCTTCGCTGTAGTGATGAAAGAATTGCATGTAGCTTTGACTCAGACGATGCAGATATTCCGCATCCATGTTTCTCTCATAACCCCGACCTCGTTCGATGATCCGCCGGCGCAACACCTCTACCGGTGCTTGCAGGTAAACAACCAGGTCCGGTTGGGGAGCATCCAGGGTAACATGCGCATAGACCTGTTCATACAACTTGAATTCTTCCTCGTCCAGAGTTAGTTCAGCAAACAGCCGATCTTTTTCCATTATATAATCGGCAACCCGAACGGGTTGGAACATATCGCCCTGGCGCAGTGCTTTCAGTTGCTGCGCACGTTGAAACAAAAAAAACAGTTGCGTTTGTAACGCAGCACTACGTGGATCCTGGTAAAACCGTTCCAGGAACGGGTTCTGCTCCGCCCCTTCGAGTAACAGATCCGAGCCAAAACTCTCCGCCAGACGGCGTGCCAGGGTGGTCTTACCAACCCCTATCGGACCTTCTACCACGATAAATTCAGGCTGTCCGGTTTTCAGCATTCTTCCAGCAACTCCAGTCCCTTTGCGGGACATGCTTGTTTCAACTGTCCCAACAACCCCAAACCCGGGATGGACATATTCTCCCCGGCGATATCACACAAAGGATACAGGACAAAATTCCTGTCACCTAGTCCCGGATGCGGGATGGTGAGACGGTCATTGACGATATGCTGTTCACCGTACAGCAAGATATCAAGGTCCAACGTCCTCGGACCCCAACGTTGCTCACCCCGCACGCGACCTTGTTGCTGTTCAATCGCCTGCAAGGCATCGAGTAAGGCCAATGGCGGCAACGTTGTCACCAGCACGGCGACCGCATTGATATAATCCGGCTGGTCAGGGGGACCCAGCGGTGCGCTTCGATATAACGGCGAATGAGTAATCATACGACTGTGAGGTATCTGTCCCAGATGCTGTAGCGCCTGTCTAACCTGCTCGACCGGTTGCTGGAGATTACTCCCGATCCCAATATAGGCCGTTACCAGGTCTGCTAATGATCCGGTTTCCTTGTTGGCTGGATTCATTGCTGCGCCTGTTTCGGTTTACGCCGGCGACGCCGACGTTTGCCCGGACCACCTAACTGTTTCAGCATGGATGCGCGCCCCGCGGAATCCATCTCCTGAAAGCGGGTCCACCAGTAGCACAGATCCTCTAGCGGTTCCCCAATCTGACAGCGCAACATGAGGAAATCATATGCCGCCCGGAAGCGGGGTTGTTCCAGTAACCGATAGGCACGCTTCCCCTGACGGCGAGGCAAGCGTGCCTGGGTCATCCAGATTTCCCGCATGGGAAAACTGAATCGTTTGGGTATCGACACCTGTCGCAATTGTGCCGCGACGACTTCATTACCGGCCACCTGCAAGGCCTGCAAACCGGTCATGCCTTGCTCTTCCAGTAAGCCTGCTGACTGGCGTACAGGTCCCCATAAAAGAGCGGCAAACAGAAAAGCCGGATTGACGCCCTTGCCATGATGGATGCGTTCATCGGTATTGGCCAGTGCCTGGCAAATAAAACTGTCGGTATAGTCATCATTTGCAGCAAGTAGCTCATCGGTCTGGGCAAACAAATAGCCAAACAGATTGAGATCCTGTAAGACTTCGTATGATCGTAGTGCATGCCCGGTATGAAACAGTTTCAATACTTCATCGAACAAACGCGCAGCTGGCACATCAAGCAGTTTATCGGCCAATGCATGGATTTGAGAGACAAGCCCGACATCCAGCTGAAATCCCAGTTTGGCGGCAAAGCGGGCGGCTCGCAGCATGCGTACCGGGTCTTCCAGGAAACGTGTCTCCGCATCACCGATAATGCGTAATATCCCGGCTTTCAGATCTGCCAGCCCACCGGTGTAATCCACGACGGAAAAATCATCGATGTTGTAGTACAACGCATTCACAGTGAAGTCCCGCCGCCAGGCATCATCTTCCAGGGTGCCAAAAACATTATCACGCAATATCAGGCCATTTGCCGTCACACCTTCGCCTTCACCTTCGTCATGGGCGGCCCGGAATGTGGCCACCTCGATGATTTCCCGACCGAAATGGATATGGGCAAGGCGAAAACGCCGCCCGATCAGACGACAGTTATTGAAGATTTTCCTGATTTCCTCCGGCGTCGCATCAGTGGCGACATCAAAATCTTTCGGATGATGCCCGAGTAATAAATCGCGCACACTGCCGCCTACCAGAAAGGCGGCGTAACCGGCTTTATGCAGGCGATACAACACCTTGAGAGCGGCCTCACTGATATCACCCCGCGAAATGGAGTGCTCGGATCTGGGAATAATGACAGGTGTTGTGTTGATGTGGAGTGTCCTTCGATTCTGACAAAACAATTATATCAAAAGCCGTATATTACTACTTTTACATGATTCTTTTTACGATATCCAAGATAAAATGCTATCTCTAAAAGCGTCTTAACCACTTTTCAGCTATTATAATTATTACCTCAACCTCAAGGAACAGGCTAAAACATGAGATATTTAGTTTCATTCTGCCTTGCACTGTTTTATTTATTTGGCGAAGTATCGTTTGCCAAAGAAAAAGACTGTAGTGATTTTGTCATGATGGGTATTGGCCCACAACCAAACCCACAAGGATGCTTAAAGGGGGACGTTATTAGAGTACCTTACAAACGAGTTGTTGAATTATGTGACTTTAATAAAGCGATTTCTTGTAATAACGATGAAGCAAAACTTACTTGTTATTGCGTTTATATCGGGACTGAAAGAACAAGGAGATAAAACTCGACCACCCACCTGGAAAATACCATCCTCATAAGGCATCAGCGCCATCCACCAGCCCCAAATCCTCATAAGTGACTTTGACCATATAAACTTGTCGTTCTGTTACCCCGCTTTCCGCTATACATGATGCAGTTATTGCCCTTTTGCCTTGCGATAAACGATATATGGTACCTTCATTCTGAAATTTTCCATATTTACTTTCTAATATACTTAGAATCGAGGCCAATTCCTCAACACACTGCACCTTATCATTAACCAACGATTGACCAATAATCCTGTATACCAATTTTTTCACATTGGTTTCGACAGAGTACAAACGAAGCAAGTCAAGAGGATTAGGAGGCTCCACACCATGTGTCGTTCCACCTGCAAGTGTACGCGTAACCTTCAAGTTGCTTATTGGCTCTCCAAACTTAATTCCGAATGCGCCTGTTATTTCTGTACCAGCCAGTGCAAGCTGAAAAAATAACAGGAGCGATAATGTCATTAATATTCGACGAAACATACCTCACCCTTATTCTTGAAAAATAATAACAGCGCCTGCCCTATGCCGTTTTAACGGTTCATTGCATCATATCACCTAAGGCATTGAGGCATTTTATAGTCGCATTAATGGTAAAGAAATATAGTGCACATAAAAAAAGCCTCGTGATAAACAAGGCTTCTTCCATTCATTAAAAATATAGCACAGAATTAATCAAAATCTGCTACAAGAGAGTCTCTAATATTTTTAGCAATCGGGTTTACTTCAAAAGAATAGTTCTCATGTTCAATCCCCATGGCCATTGCAGCGCCTTGCTTGGCGGCGGCAATCATTTCGGGGGTAAACTCGAAGCGCAGGAAATGTACGGATGAGGTTTTTTCCTCGGTAGTGCGATCAAGATCTTCATTAGCAATCGGATGGACTTTGTCGAATCCGGCAATCTGAATCCAGACCTTGTTTTCGATGCCAATCAATTTGGCCAACGCAGCCTTGCGTTCTTCCACGTCCTCATATTCAACCATGAAGGTGGCCTTGAGATTGCTGCCGTCCGGGATTAAGGGATTGTAAGCGGTTAATTCATCATTGATCCCCTCTTCTTCGAAAATACGTTCGATGCGCAACATTTCCTGGACCTGATACTGCATGGTCAGGCTGTCTTCGAAATAGAGAGTGGCGTGTTCACCAAGATGAACTTTGCGGTTCTTTTTATGCGCAATGACCTTGCTGCGAAAATCAGCACGTTGTTTGGCATAGTCTTCCAGACTCAGCAGATTGGCCGGGGTCAATTTCTGCATTTGGCTTCCTCCTGCAAGGTTGTTCTCAATCATGGTGTTCGCTTTCCAGTTCCGCTATCGGCTTATCGGTAAACACGTAATCGCGCAATTCCTTATCAAAAGTTGGATCCTGACGGCGAATCCACTCCAGCACCATGGCAGCATGTTCCTTCTCTTCATCCCGATTATGTGCCAGGATGGCTTTGAGCTCTTCGTTCTTACAGGCATCAACGCGTTGGTTATACCAGTCGACGGCTTCTAGTTCTTCCATCAATGAAACAATAGCCCGGTGCATATCACGGGTTGCATCACTTAATTCTTCGATCGGTTCATGGTAACCCTCATTCGCCATGTTGCTCTCCTTATCGGATTATTCTTGAATGTCTTTTAGATACCGTAGGCCTTGCGTAACAGCGACAGCGGATGTTCCGGTTTACTGCCATCGCGCAAGCCATTTTCTATCTGGTGTCCGGCCATGGGGCAATCACTGCTATAGTGATCGGCTTCGGCCTGTTTAACTTTGTTCACCACCGGACGGGCAATTTTCATGGAAATATCATGATATTCCTTTTTTACGGCGTAGGTGCCGTCATGCCCGGAACAGCGTTCAATCGGCATCACTTCGGTATCCTGCACCATCTGCAATAAATCTCGCGTCTTCATGCCAATATTCTGTACGCGCAAGTGACAGGCGACGTGGTAGGCAATTTTTCCAAGCGGCTGTTTGAAGTCGGTTTTAAGTTTACCTTCCTTGTGACGCAACATCAGGTACTCAAAGGGATCGTACATCGCCTGTTTGACTTTCTGTACCTGGGCATCGTCCGGAAACATGAGGGGTATTTCCTGTTTGAACATCAGGGCACAGGACGGTACGGGCGCCACAAGGTCCCAGCCTTCATCCACCAGTTTGGCCAGGACCGGGATATTGGCATTCTTGGCCGTCTCGACTGCTTCGAGGTCGCCCAATTCCAGCTTGGGCATGCCACAACATTGTTCCTTTTCCGCCAATGTCACGGGAATGCCATTATGTTCGAATACCGCCACCAGATCCTCACCCACATGCGGTTCGTTGTAGTTGCCGTAACAGGTGGCAAACAGGGCGACCTTGCCTCTGGTGGTTTCGCCTGCTTCAGCCACGGCATCCGATTTGTGCCCGGCCAGACGTTTACGAAGGGTCTTGTTGTGATACTCCGGCAACACCGCATCAGCATGGACACCAAGCGTACTTTCCAGCATTTTGCGCATCGGCTTGCTGCGGTTTGATGCATTCACCGTCTGTACAATCACAGGAATCCCGGCCAGTTTGCCGATGGTATCGGTGGACGTCAGCATCTTGTTACGGAAACTGGCACCCTGTTGCTTGAACTGTACCGCCTTGGCACGCAACATCAGATGGGGGAAATCCACATTCCACTCATGCGGTGGCACATAAGGGCATTTGGTCATGTAGCACAGATCGCACAGGTAACAGTGGTCGACCACTTTCCAGTAGTCCTGCCTGGCGACACCATCGACTTCCATGGTGTCGGACTCATCCACCAGATCAAACAGGGTTGGAAAGGAGTTACACAAACTGACGCAGCGACGACAACCGTGACAGATGTCATATACCCGTTCCAGTTCCTGAAACAGATCATCCTGGTCATAGAACCTGGCGCTTTTCCAGTCAAGCGGATGCCGGGTTGGCGCCTCGAGACTGCCTTCGCGACGGCTTTCGGTTGGTGCAGACATGAGCAAATGTCCTTTTGTTATTTTGACATAGATTGAGTGATGGAAAACGGGAACCAATCGGTTCCCGTCCCCATCTCTCTTGTTCTCAAACCTGATTAAGCATCCAGATTATCCAGGGCTTTCTGGAAGCGGTTGGCATGCGAACGTTCTGCCTTGGCGAGGGTTTCAAACCAGTCAGCAATTTCATCAAAGCCTTCGTCACGGGCCGTTTTGGCCATACCCGGATACATGTCGGTGTATTCGTGGGTTTCACCGGCAATCGCGGCTTTCAGGTTGTCAGAGGTACCACCGATTGGCAACCCGGTTGCCGGATCACCGCTTTCTTCCAGGTATTCCAGGTGGCCGTGCGCATGACCGGTTTCACCTTCGGCGGTGGAACGAAACACAGTCGCCACATCGTTGTAACCCTCGACATCGGCTTTGGATGCGAAGTACAGGTAACGACGATTGGCCTGAGATTCACCGGCAAAGGCGTCTTTCAGGTTTTCTTCGGTTTTGGATCCTTTCAATGCCATGGTATTTACCTCCAATGTGTGTGGTTTTAAGATAGCATTTCAATAAAAGAGTCAAGATTTAGACTAATTCTAAATTGCTAAAGAAAGATAGACGACCTCTCCGGCAGTGTCAACAGTTTGCGCCCCGCCGATGACGGCCCAATGATTCCGCGCTGTCTGTATTTGACCTCGGGGTAAAAGCTGGGCTAACGTTGCAGCCCTTTTTGAATGATTGCCAGTGAGAACACTGACCGTGGTCAAAAAAACCGCCAAAAAATCTGCTTCAAAAGCCCGTGAGGAACTCGATTTTGAAGCTGCGATCAAGGAGCTGGAAGGCCTGGTCGAACGTATGGAACAGGGTGACCAGTCACTGGAACAGTCGCTCAAGGACTTCGAGCGCGGCGTGGAATTGACCCGTACCTGTCAAAAAGCGCTGAAACAGGCTGAACAGAAGGTCCAGCTCCTGCTGGAACAAAGCGGCCAGGCCGAGCTGATCCCGTTTGATGATGAGTGAATCCGATCCCCTGGCGTCGCAGATCCTGTTCTGGCAAAAGCGCGCCGATCAGGCGCTGGAAAAGTGGCTACCCACTACCGCGACAATCCCGAAACGTTTGCATGAAGCCATGCACTATGCAGTGTTGAACGGTGGCAAGCGCATCCGTCCGGTCCTCTGTTACGCCGCCGGCCATGCTGTTGATGTGCCCCTGGCGACCCTGGACACCCCCGCCTGCGCCGTCGAACTGATCCATGCCTACTCGCTGGTCCATGATGATCTCCCGGCGATGGATGATGATGATCTGCGCCGCGGCATACCCACCTGTCATAAGGCATATGATGAAGCCACGGCGATTCTTTCCGGTGATGCCCTGCAGGCCCTGGCCTTTCATGTCCTGGCGCAGGGCCTCTCTGCCAATATTCCCGCCGAACAACGACTGGAGATGATCGATACCCTGGCCATCGCCAGTGGCTCACGGGGAATGGCGGGTGGACAGGCCATCGATCTGGCCGCAGTGGGCAAAACGCTCAATGTGGCCGAACTGGAAAACATGCACGTGCATAAAACCGGTGCCCTGATCCGCGCCAGCATCAAACTGGGCGCCCTGTGCCAACCCGATATCGATCATGACACCCTGAAAAAACTGGATCACTACGCCAAATGTGTCGGCCTGGCCTTTCAGATCCATGATGACATTCTGGATGTGGAAGGTGACACGGCAACCCTTGGCAAAACGCAGGGCGCTGATCAGGCCCTCAACAAACCTACTTATCCCGCGCTGCTCGGACTGGAAAGCGCCAGACAGATGGCGCGCGAACTGCACACGGACGCCATCCGCAGTCTGGAAGATCTGGATGACAGTGCCGACGCATTACGCTGGCTGGCTGACTACATTATTCAGCGCCAGCACTGAAACCGGTGTAAATCACATCAGCACGGTATGGGTATATTTCACTTGCATGTCAGGGCGCATCGGCTCATGATCTCCTGTTCTTTCGAGTAATCTGCAACAAGCCATGTCTGACACGCCCGAGTTTCCGTTATTGAGCCGTATTAACGATCCCGCTGATTTGCGGCAACTGGCGATCCCGGAACTCAAACAACTGGCAGAGGAATTACGTCAGTTTCTCATCCATTCTGTCAGTCAAACCGGTGGACACCTCGCCGCCGGCCTTGGCACCGTGGAATTGACCCTGGCCCTGCACAGTGTATTCGATACCCCCGATGACCGGCTGGTGTGGGACGTCGGCCACCAGAGCTATCCACATAAAATTCTCACCGGACGACGCGAGCGGATGCCGAGTCTGCGGCAACGAGACGGCCTGGCCGGATTCCCCAAACGAGGCGAGAGCGCTTACGATACCTTTGGCGTCGGTCATTCCAGTACCTCGATCAGTGCCGCCCTTGGCATGGCCATCGCTGCCCAGCAACAGCAGAGTGATCGGCGGGTGATCGCCGTCATCGGAGATGGCGCCCTCACCGCGGGAATGGCCTTCGAAGCCCTCAATCATGCCGGTGATCTGGATGCTAACCTGCTGGTGATCCTCAATGACAACGACATGTCGATCTCACCCAATGTGGGCGGCATGTCGAATTATTTTGCCAAGGTCCTGTCCGGCAAACTGTACTCCAGCGTACGTGAAGGCAGTAAGAAAGTCCTGGGTGTGATGCCACCGGTATGGGAACTCGCCCGCCGTGCCGAGGAACACATGAAAGGCATGGTCGCTCCGGGCACCCTGTTCGAAGAGCTGGGCTTTAACTACATTGGGCCCATCGATGGCCACGATCTGGATACGCTGGTCACCACGCTACGCAATCTGCGCGCCCTGAAAGGGCCGCAATTCCTGCATATCGTGACGAGAAAAGGGAAAGGATTTATCCCGGCAGAGGAAAATCCCTGCACCTACCATGGCGTGGGCCGGTTCAATCCGGAATCCGGCAAGCTGGAAAAGAAAACCGCCTCGGGTCCCACCTACACGCAGGTCTTCAGTGACTGGTTGTGTGATATGGCCGCCGCGGATGAAAAGCTGATCGGCATCACTCCGGCGATGCGGGAAGGCTCCGGACTGGTGAAATTTGCCGAGCAATTCCCGAAACGCTATTTCGATGTCGGAATCGCCGAACAACATGCCGTCACCCTGGCGGCCGGCATGGCCTGTGACGGGCTCAAACCTGTCGTGGCGATTTACTCCACTTTCCTGCAACGCGCTTATGACCAGCTGATTCACGATGTGGCGCTGCAGAATTTACCGGTGTTGTTTGCGATAGACCGCGCCGGTGTCGTCGGGCCGGACGGTCCGACCCATGCCGGGAGTTTTGACCTCAGCTTCCTGCGCCCCATCCCCAATATGGTGATCATGGCACCGGCTGACGAAAACGAATGCCGGCAAATGCTCAGCACCGGGCTTCATCATGACGGGCCAGCCG
>JBECLA010000072.1:0-19262 GCA_040235565.1 Thiohalomonadales bacterium
TAATTCCTCTCTGACACCTATCTTCCTCAAATCCTTTGATATATACATCAATCACTAATTTATGGCTGTTTTAATATTTAATCTCAGACACGTACCCGACGATGAGGCGCAGGATGTTCGCGAATTGTTACTCGATAACAATATTGAATTTCACGAAACTTCAGCAGGATTTATCGGTATGTCGGTACCGGGCCTTTGGGTTATAAACGAAGAACAAGTAGAGGAAGCTCGGCACCTGATTGATGAGTATCAACAGTTACGACAAGAACGGGTACGAGAAGAATATCGATTAAAGAAAAGGACTTCCATGGACATGTTTAAAGAAAATCCTGTCCGCTATTCAGCTTCTGTCCTGGCCATTATCCTGTTATGTTTTTTTATAGTATATCTGTTTGCTAAATTGCTTTAATTAATTGTTAAAAAACCAAAATCAACGATATTTGGGAAAATAGGGATCAGAGAGCACTTAGAAGCTCTAACGAGCATCATTAAGTATTTCCTCAACGCGCGTTGTTTGTTCTGGTCACTTTGTTTCTAATATTAGAGAATATTGCTCTCTGACACCTATTATTTTACCTATTATTTTAAAGGTGGCCAGAGGCCCCCTTTCTTCATACTACCTGTCAGGCGCCTTATAGTTTCTTTTTCAGGGTAAAGGCACCGCGAACCTGGCCGGCTTTGTAGCCACGAGCCTTATCCTGAGGATAGAGTTCGTCAAGCTTGGCTGCGGTCTTGGGATCGATATTCTCGCCATGGCACTTGAGACAAGGCATCTTTTCCACCGGTGGCATAACGATACCTTTCATGAAACGAAAGTATTTTTCATCACCTTCTTCAACTATCTCGGCATAAGCCAGGGTATCCGGGCCCTCGCCCTTGGCGCGCCGTTCTTCAAATTGTTGTAAGACCTTGGTTTCCCACGCGTCCGGAGCATTATTGGGATTACGCAGCTTGAGGCTGGTTCGGGCAACATCCCAACCTGAGTTCTCCGAGTGTTTCATGGCAATCTCTGGGGCAATGCTGCTGCATACACCGATGGCGTTAACTGGGCCGCCGGCCTTCATGGCCTTGACCAATTCACCCTTCAACTCTTCAAAGAAAGCGCCGGTGATCTGTTTGGCCTCAGCCTTATACTCGTCCATATCTGCGCTGACTGTGAACGGCAGGCAGCAAAGCATGGCCATCACAACTAACTTCTTCATAAAATACCTCCAGGGTGGTTGTAATGTATCATGATCTGTAATTTATAGAATATAAGCCGCTGACTGGCAATGACCGTTTATGGCCGAGTAAATTAAAGGGGTTGGAGTGATTTAATTTAATATTAGAGTATATTCTTCTATGATTCTATTTCTCGTAACACGGAAACGCCTAACGTGTCCCGACCCTATTGGTCAATTATTTCACTGCTTGTCATTCTCACCGTATTTGGGCTGATCTATGCCAGCCTGCCAATGATTTTGGCGGGTCTGATTAAACAAACCTTAACAGTACGAGGTTTGAACGATATTCAGGTCAAAGTCGGTTACCCTGATTGGCATGGTATTCGCTTGCAACAACTCAAATTCAGTACCCATGCCGGCGCATGGCAGATTGACAGTGAATTAATGGACGCTGAAGTTGAGTACCAAATTAAGGATCTATTGGCCGGATCAGTGAGACGAATCCGGGTTCCCGCAGCTGTCATGCACGTCCAGCCGGTGTCCGGCGTCACACCATCTGTGCCAACACCGGCTGCATTCCCACTTGCTGCGTTGCTTTCCGGACAATGGCTAACCCAACTTCCCCTCGAGGCATTGTTGCTCGAACAACTCAGCATCGATTGGCGCATATCATCTGATGCGGCTTACCGGTTTGATTTAACTGGCACAATTCGTGATGCCGAGGTGCAATTCGATGGCAAGATGACGTTGCCGACACCGCAACGAAAGCAGCTGGTGATTTCACTCCAGGCGCGAAATACCGGCCAGGCTCGGCTGGCGCTCTCGCCATCTGATAACAACCTTAAGCCTGTTTTGGAATTGGCTGTTGATAAAGTCGTCAGTGAGTCGCACCAGACGACGGTCAATGGGATGTTGAATGCGAAACTTGATGCTTTGCTGCCGCTACTGCAACCCTGGTCAACTCGAATAGCATGGGCGACTGACTTGAAGGGGAATTTCAAGAGTCAATGGCAGGCCATATTGCCTGCCGCCTCAACTGATTATGCAAACACGTTAACACCGGCGTCCCTACCGGGTAAAAATTCAGAGTGGCGAGTAACGGGCGAGGCAAGGGTACCTGAACTTGGCGGAAGGTGGCATGAACAGCCGCTACCCCGTGGTGAGTTATCTGCCAGGTTTGAAGCTGGCCCACAGCAGGGGACGGTCCATTCCACCTGGCGCACTGTTGATCAGGCCGTGGTCGTTGAGGTCAAGGGAATGCATCAGTTTACTACTGGTACTGGCCATGCTGATCTGAGACTCAAGCCAGTGGAATTTACCGATTCCGGATTTGTATTAAGTCAATTGCTTGAAGAGTGGCCGTATCCTTTTGATATTACCCGTGGCCGTCTGTCAGGAACCGGGCAACTGGATTGGCAAACCAGCACTTCAGCCGATGCCTCGCAACAATGGGGATTGAAGCCAAAACTGGTACTGCGGCTGGATAAACTGGGTGGACTTTATAAAAAAATTACTTTTATGGGCCTCAGTACTGAATTGAACCTGGAGAATGGTGCGGGATTCCACACGACAAAAGATGCCCAACTAAAACTTGATTTCCTTGATGTTGGTTTTCCCATTGAAAATATTGATGGCAATTTCCGCTTTGCGCCTGATCCAAAGACGCAGTCATACGTTGTGGGCGTTAAAAAATTTACCGCCGACTTGCTGGGCGGTAAAGCACAGAGTGAACCATTTCAACTGGATTTTGGCCAGGATAAGAATCTGATTCTGGTAAAGCTCGAGCACATCAACCTGCATAACATCATGCAATTGGAACAACAAGCGAGTCTACAAGGCACAGGGGTCCTGGACGGACGAATCCCCATTGAAATTACCCGCGGAAACATTGAAGTTGCGCACGGTTCACTGTCCGCCAGAACACCAGGAGGTATTATCCGCTACCTGCCGACTGAGAAGGTTGCATTAATGGCGAAAACGAACCCGAGTGTAAAAATGGTTGTCGATGCCCTTAGTAACTTCCAATATCATGTGTTGGAGGTGACAAGTGATTATAAACCAACAGGCGACCTTAACCTTCAGGTACACCTTGAAGGAGAGAATCCGGGTTGGCAGGCGGGACAGCCAGTCCATTTGAACCTGAATCTGGAAGAGAATGTCCCAGCATTGTTACGCAGCTTGCAGCTCAGTGGCGAAATTACTGAACGCGTGCGTAAACAATATGAAAAAACACACTAGGCAAGGGCGCGACATAGCGAGTAGATACCATGGTATAACAATGCTATGCTGAAACCAGAAGATTTTACTTAGGAAAGCTGTTATGCGAATCGCATTGACCACGAACACTTATATTTTCGGGATGGCTTTGTTTATAGGGGCGTGTACGCCAAAAGTAGAAGTTGTACCGCCCAAGGAACCGATAACCATTAATCTCAATGTCAAGATTGAACACGAGATCCGAGTCAAAGTCGATAAGGAACTTGACAGTGTGTTTAGTCAAGACAAAGGGCTGTTTTAATTAAAAAAGGAGTAGCCGTGATGACAAGGCGCTTATCATTACGTTTATTGGCAATCCCGACATTGATTGTCATCCTGGCCGGGTTAGGATGGTCGGGACCAACCTGGGCGATTAGCCTCCAGGATGCAAAAGCTCAAGGACTTGTTGGCGAGCAGGCCAACGGTTATCTGGGTGTAGTCAAGTCGGGAGTATCGGCCGAAGTGAAAGCACTGGTGAACGATATCAATGCAAAACGCAAGAATGAGTATAAAGATATTGCCCGCCGTAATAAGACAGATCTCAACGTGGTCGAAGCCCTGGCAGGAAAAAAAGCCATTGATATGACCCCGCCTGGTCAATATGTGAAACCACCTTCTGGTCAATGGATTAAAAAATAGGGATCAGAGAGCACCCTCTAGCGAGTTTTTATATTTGGGGTCAGAGTAAAAACTATGATGTAACCAAATAAATTACTCCACCCCTTTATCACGTCTTCAACGCGTGACAATTATTTGCTCTAACTTGAATCCTGTCAGCATATGAATGGTTCGCCACAGGTAATACAGAATGGCTATCATCATCAGTGTCGAGGGGATGGCAATCACAGGATAACTCAGCAGCGTCATTTGCCCGAGTTCCTCGTTGAATGCAGCGCTGCCTGCCGGGCTGGTGACGATCCACTTCGCCAGGATATAGTTCATCACGGCTGAAAACAGGAAGGTACTGCTTAACAAGTAGGTCGCGTTTTGTAAACGACTCTCAAACTCTTGATTGTTACCGAGTTCATGTAGTTTTTTCTCAATCTTCTCGATATTCATAACCCTGGGGTTATACAACAATGTCCTGACAAGCGGATAGGGCGTATAAACGGAGATAAGGACTGCGATACCGATAAGTCCAGGAATCGCGGCTTCCTTCACAGCCAACCATTTCGGATCGAGCTGCAAAAGGCCGATGCCGCCAGTGAGTAACACGCTGATCAGGCCAAGCAGGGCGATAAAATTGAATTTCCTGTATTTGAATAATTCAAACACGCCCCATCCTAGCGGAAAGGCCAACGCGATGATCAGCGCGCCGCTTGGGCTCAGCTCCTCCGGGCCGCTTAATTTCATGAGGATAAACGACGGAATCAGGATGCTGACCAGCAAGTCGATCATTGGCCTGGGTTTATGTGTCGGGATTGACTGCGTTCTCGAGGTGGTATCGGTATTCATCTGCTTTATGCGGGTTGTATTGGTATTGTCGTATCTGTGG
Organism: Thiohalomonadales bacterium; assembly: GCA_040235565.1. Taxonomy (GTDB): domain Bacteria; phylum Pseudomonadota; class Gammaproteobacteria; order UBA6429; family Thiohalophilaceae; genus JAHEIJ01. The sequence continues at coordinate 4,915 of JBECLA010000072.1, forward strand.
TTGGTGACACCATAACACTCCTGTGACCATTGAAATTCTATTTTGTTCATAAGTTGGTATATCAGCGGTTATGACCCCATGATATACCGTTTTAATAGTTGCCATGCTTTTCCAACACGATCTGTAAGGTTTTATCAAATTTGGTGGGATAGCCCCTTTATTCTTTTGTCTTTGCTCCCATATAGCTCATAACGATAGCATCACGATAGTGATCAAGGGGGGCTGCCCCCCTTGATTACTATTAAATCGAGCCTGAGCTCAATGTAAATAAATAAGGCAAAAGATAAATGAGCACGACCACTGAAAAAGTAACCCCCACGAGCATTAATCTGCACCAGAAATCACGGCTGCTTGAGATAGGTTTTTCCGATGGCAAGATCTTCAACCTGCCATGTGAATATCTGCGTGTCTTTTCCCCCGCCGCCGAGGTGAAGATTGCGACAACGCCGGTGCACGGTAAGGCCGGGGTCAACATCAGTCGTATTGAACAGAAGGGCAACTATGCGTTGCACCTTTTTTTTGATGATGGCCACGAGACGGGAATTTATTCATGGGACACGCTGTATCAATTGGGTGATGACTATGACCAGAACTGGGCTGGGTATCTGCAAAAACTTGAAGAATTTCATCTGGATCGCGGTGAAACCCGGACAGATTATCCTACCGGGGAGACAAGGATAAACATTCTGTATTTTATGCACCTCGCAAACATCGCCGGCAAAGATACAGAAACAGTTGTTATACCTGATTCCGTTAATACGGTTACAGCGTTACTGAGTTGGCTTCGTGCGCGCGGTGAGCAATGGAATGAGGAATTTAATGATGAACGTGTCCAGGTCACTGTCAATAAACACTTTGCAGAACCCTCTACGCCAATTGAAGAAGGTGATGAAGTGGCTATCGTGCCGCGTGGGCTCCAGCGTAAATAGACAATATTTGAGGTCACGACTACTGAATTTTAAATTAAATATGGAAATATCGATATGAGCGATACATCCCGACGCGCCTTTGTTAAAGCCGGTATGGTGGGTGGCTTTGCCGTGGCACTTTCTGAGCTTGCCCGGGCAGCTGATGCAACCGTGCACCTCCCCACACCCAACGAGATTGAGGGCCCTTTTTATCCCATTACACCGCAAAAGGACAAGGACTTCGACCTGACGCAGATAGAGGGTAAAGGTGGTGTTGCTCGAGGGAGGAAGATCACTGTCGAGGGTCAGGTGCTGGACACTGACGGGCAGCCTGTCGAAGACGCCACGGTCGATCTGTGGCAAGCCAATGCAGCAGGACGCTACCGCCACCCCCATGATCCCAACCCGGCACCCCTGGATCCCAACTTTCAGGGCTGGGCGATTGTTCAGAGTGGTCGGCAGGGACAGTTTCGCTTCAAGACCGTGTTGCCCGGCGCCTATCCGGCTTCACCCACCTGGCTGCGAACCCCGCATATTCACTTCAAGATCAGTAAGCGCGGTTACCTTGAGATGGTGACCCAGATGTATTTTGAGGGCCAAAATCTGAATGAGTCAGACCTTTTATTGCTGCGTAAGAGCGAAACAGAACGGCAGCGCATGATCGCCAAACGAATCAAGGACGAACCAGAAACCTATCGTTATACCATTGTCCTGCAAAAAGCATGAGGCCATCGCGCGAACATCTGGGGTTAGTACAACAATAGAACAATAGGGGACACGACTACAGGGCAAGGATTGTTCCTACAATCCTATTGCATTTCCTCCGGTCGCTCCCGGCGTCCTGCCTCCCGCGACACTTGTGCCTCCATATACATCGTCCATGGAGGTCAGATGTAGGAGGTACGAGCCCATGGTAGGGCGAAGGTAGAACAATGCACGACTGCAGGGATGCAGGAGGTAGAGCGATTCACGACTGCAAGGACGCAGGAGTTAGAGCAACGCATGGAGCAGTTGCCGAGGAGATAAAGCCGAGGAGCAATTGTCGAGAGCGACTCGGAGACAAAGCCGAGAGGAGCAATTTCTAGTGAGCCGGAATCCATAAAACGTGGTCTGTCCCCTATTACACGCCTATTCGATTCGCTCGCGCGCCCTATTACGCGATGCTTCTATTACGATGTTGTTATCTCATCAAAATCGAGTGTGGCAATAATCTCGTTCAGACGACCCTGTTCGCCCGTTTCCTGGGCCAACATCGCATCAGTATCACCCGAATTGTGTCGGGCAAGTTCTATACGCTCGATATACTGGCGGGTACACTCAGAAATGTTGAGCTTAATTTGCTCCAGCAGGTCAACAATCTCATCCGGCGTCCTCACCCAGGTTTCGATAAATTTTCCTTCCTTTTCTTTTATCTTGATGTTGCCAGATTCCTTGGCAAACAGATCATTCAAATTTCGGCACCAGTCCTCTGGTGCCTGGTGAGACAGTTTAAAGAAAATATCGATATAGGGTTCTTTACGGATTCTTGGCGGGCGCAACTCGTCAATGCCGATGATTTTTAGATCACTGATACCTTCCATTACGCTTGTTCCTTTTTCACACCTGCACATTACAGGTGTTCATTCGCGTCAGATTGGCACAGTCAGGACACGATTAGCAACAAATAAAAGGCCTATCGCCTTTTTAATTGAAATAAAGATGGCATTTAAAGTGTTAATCCTGTAAGATTGTGTTCAGTAGCAGTTTCTTTCTAGTAGTTCCGGCAGTATCTCTCGCAGTGTTATCAGCAGACCCTTCCGAAATTTCTCAGCAACAAGCTGTCCGCTAATACATTGTTTATTAACAGTTAAAAGAGGTAACCCGTATGACTACTGGTACAGTAAAATGGTTTAACGATAGTAAAGGTTTTGGCTTTATTATGCCAAATGATGGCTCAAAAGACGTTTTTGTCCATCATTCTTCCATTCAGGCAATGGGTTTTAAATCCCTGGCTGAAGGACAACAGGTCACTTTCGATACTGAAAACGGCCCCAAGGGACTCTGCGCAACTAATGTAGTTCCCCAGTAACCCCAACTAGCTATTCAAAACCATAAAAAAGAGCCCCGCCCCACTGCGGGGCTTTTTTCTACTACCTGGCTGGGATCTCACAGCTATCCCCTAATACACACAGCGTCATTTCGCTGGTCAGGTTCACGAACGCGATGCAGGAGAAATTAATCGATATGGCGAAAGAAGAACTGATTGAAATGGAAGGCACCGTCACCGAGGTAATGCCCGACTCCCGCTATCGTGTCGAGCTTGAAAACGGCCTGGAGATATCAGCTTATGCGGCGGGCAAAATGCGTAAATTCCGTATTCGCGTGGTCGCTGGTGACAAAGTCAAACTGGAAATGTCCCCCTATGACCTTACCAAGGGACGCATCAGTTTCCGCTACAAGACTTGAATTATCGATCAGTCAGCGTTCAGACCAGACGCAACGCAGGACACAGTCAATAAAGAGGACGTAAACTCGTGCAAATTACTGATACAGATTTAATTGAATTCAATGTAATAACAGTCGAAAAGACCACGGCGCCTGATGGCATGCCGGGTGATAGCTGGCATCGCTATGTGATCGGTAAAGGCAGTTCAAGGATTGAGGGTAAAAAGCCCGGTTCCCTGAATGAGGTGACCCGGCATGCCGAAACCGTTGCCGAAGACCTGAATTCACGCAAAGCAAGAGGCGGTTCGATGTATGCCCCCCGTAAGCGACGCTAATCATTTTATTTACGCATAATCGATTCAGGGGCAGACTACTTTTTTTACGTTCGCCCTAAAAGTAGGCAGATCGGTTATTTCCGCGTTCGATAATATGGACCACCTTGTCCAACTGCTAATTTATTCTTTATTTGTCAAATCACTGAGGATCTGTAAAACGTGGTCTTTCCCCTATTACCTGCCCTATTCCCCAACCCATCCTTTTCTGTTCTTGCTCATCTCTCTACTGTTTTCTAAAACTGCTCTTGTTCAATCTCGGTCACCAGTTGACTGATATACCGACCAATCTGGTCATTAAAGCCACTCCATTCCTTATATTGGGAAAGCGATTCCACAATCATGGGCTTCATCTCATAAGCCATCAAACCTTCATCATAATAATTAGCCACCTCAGCGCGTAAGGTCTTATAGAGTTGACTAAACTCTTTTACTTGGTCCTTTGTGCCACTCCTGCCATGACCCACCACCACATGTTTTGTATCGGTCGACAAGGCCCAGAGTGTGGCCTCGTAGGCCCCCTTAAAGTTGCCATGGCCCATAAAGGAAAAGTGCTCGTTATTGACAACATCACCGGTGAACAGCACACCCTCATCCACTACATAGACCATCAGATCAGTCCTGGTATGGGCCTGCTCGAACATCTGCACCTGAAAAGGCATGCCACCGATGGTATAGATTTGATTCTTCGCAGGCGTGTTGGGTATCACGGCCTGGGTACCGGCAAAGGCGTCTTCGCCCAGCCGCTTGGCGAAGGTCTCCATCCAGAACTGATCATCGCCATTCTTCAATAACTCGATGAGCTTGGGGTGCGCGATGGTCTCGGCCTTGGGATAGGCCTCCACCAGGGCCTGGTTAGCCAGCCAATGATCCCCATGAAAGTGGGTGGTAAAGATATGAGTGATGGGCTTATCGGTTACCGCCTGAATCCGGTGCAGAATCATCTTGCCAATCTCGTAACTGCTGCCGGTATCGATTACCACCACACCATTTTGGGTAATCACAAAGCCTGGATTGTTGTGAAAACCATGGCTGATTTCTTTCGGCTCATCATGAGGGCCATGCTCGATGACATAGGTATGAGGCGCGATCTGCTTGGTCTTGATATGCGGCCACTCCAGGGCCATGGCCTGCGGGATAGATAACACGTAAAAGCCACAGATAACCATTATGAGTGATTTCATACCACCACCTCGTATAAGCGACCAAAGCCTGGATTGATTCTAGATAACAAATATAGGAATGCAACAAGGCTACGACAGATGTGCGCCCTTATTTTTACCCAGAGCCAAAAGGACTCTGACACCGTTTTTTCGTTTTTTTCTTCGTAAAAGAGGAACAACTAAAAAATCATGGTCTCGATTAGTGTTCCTGACCTAATTCTCGACAATTGCTCCCCGGCTTTATCTCCTGAATCGCTCTACCTCCTGCATCCCTGCAGTCGTGCATTGTTCTACCTTCGCCCGGTCACTCACGACATCCGTGTCTCCCGTGACACTTGGGCATCCTGCCCATCGTCCTTGGGCTCGTACCTCCTACATCTGACCTCCATGAACGATGTATATGGAGGCACAAGTGTCGCGGGAGGCAGGACGCCGGGAGCGACCGGAGGAAATGCAATAGGATTGTAGGAACAATCCTTGCCCTGTAGTCGTGCATTTCCAGTATTTCCACCATCCCTGGCGGCCACGCCGGTATGACGGAAAGTGATCTACCGGAGCGTCACCTCCGGCTTACTTCCTTTCCGTAGTCGCTTAAGGTTGGCAAATGTCAATGGGTGAGGGGACATCCAGCTGGATCAGTATTCCCTCGTTGTTGTCGGAGTTGTCATCGGCAATCTTGCATTTGAAACTCAATTCATCCTTGTCCTTGTTCTCAAGAGAACACTCGCGTAATGCTCCCAGCAGATCAATCCTGAATTGTAACGATTCATCCTCCGATTCCAGGTTTTCAAATTCCACCGGCTCATTGCCCGGTGGAGGGAGGTCAAGCTGCATGGTGATTTTCCACGGCGGCTTGCTGGTGTTGTCTGTTTGAATGCAGAAAGTCGCGTCGATGCCATGCCCCAGGTTGGCAGGTTTATACTCACCCTTCCAGCTGCCTGGCTGGAATATTTCGTCGGCCATGAGTGGGGGAGTAACAAGACCTGCCAGCATGACCACCAGGAATGCTGCGCGCCCTGAGGGCTGCGATGCGGGTTGTTTAAATGGCAATCGACAGGGGCTCAGCATAATGTGTTTACCACGGGTTATTGCTCCTGGGCACGTTGCAGCATCTGTAACGACTCGCTCATGGTCGGCCGGTCACGCAGGCTCGCATATTCATAGGGGAACAGTACGACATGTATGTCGAGGGGCGCGCAACTTTTGCTGCTGATATTGTAGGGAAAATCAGTGAGTACAACTGCGAAACGGTCATTGTTAGGCAGGCGGGTGTTATCGATCGTCGGAAAGTTGAAGTAATCCAGCGTGAATGTGCGCTCGACCGTATTTGGGTCATTGGAGTTACAGCCAGATATATTTTCAAATTGACACACGCTGAGGGTGACCCGAATCGATGCCCGATTTGGCTTGGGCTCGGAAAACACTGCCGTTACGTAGCGCTTTTTCGCACCCGGTTTCTTGAGAGCAATGCTGCCCCTGGTCTTGAGTATATCCTTGAAGTCTTCGATTGTTGTATAGGTGCTGTCAGCGTCTTTCGTACATATCGGCAGGAGTTTTCCATCCTCACCGTAATAGCTCTCTTCCTTGTTGCGGCAGAGTTCAAGATCAGAATACTCGTCGTTGGGCCATTTATACTCGGTTTTGCCGTTACACAATCTTTTCCCGTCACTGCTGAGTGGCACCTGAAATTGAATCTCGGCGCCACGCTGTGCCAGGAAAGACAACTGGGAGATGGAAACACGCTGCGCCAAACTACGCAGCCTGTCAATCATATCAAGCGCCACAGCTGCATCCGCGGGTACGGTATCCATATGCTGTTGCAGGTCTTTTTCCATTTCCCCGAAGATGGGCGATAAAAATATGGAGTCGCCAAAGTTGAGCGCCAGCAGTTCCAGCTTCAGGAGCCGCTTCGAGTGATCTCCGATTTTGTTCTGTTGGGGGCGATCACCGATCAAGGACTCGACCGCCTCACTAAATATATTTTTTCGCAGGTCACTCTCGGCCTGTTCGCGTTGAATCTGGAGATCGGTCACGAGCCTGGCATTTTCCGCCTTACTGGAAGAACTGCTGATCACCCACTCACCGATGATACCTGCCAGGGCAATCAGTAAGCCCGGTATTACCGCGCGCAAGACCACTTCCTTCCAGCTTATCGGGGTTTTTGGATCCGAGGGGAGTTTTGCTGCCGCCATGTTTTAATCCATAACTTTATCGTAATGATATAAGTGAAATGTCAGCGCGGGACCAGAACGATTCTGTTGCCGGCTCTGCGTGTTTCGCAGCTGAACTGGACGACAGGTTTGTTGATGCTGATGGTGCGGGATGCTGAGCCATTGGCTGTGTTGACGGTGAGCTGGCAGGATCCGTTGGGGACATTTCGGATACTGTATGCCCCATTGCCAACCAGGGGGTGTGGGTTTGGTTGGCCGCCACAACTCAAGTGAAGGTTACCGTTTGCCGGAGCGGCACCTGTCGCTGCGTCCCAGATCTGGCCCCGCAGCTCAGCGGATGAAACAGCAGTAGGGAACAGGGTAAGTATTAAAAGGCAGAAGGAAATGCAGCTTACGATTACCCTCGCACCACCAGGCCGAATATTATTCATTTTCAGACACTCCGCGTCTTGGTTTTGCGTATCCTTTCACAATCGGTTTCAACTGGAAATTATAGCCAATATAGAACCCATTTGAAGATCCATTCATTGATGCTAACCCGTGGCTCTTTCTGTGCGATAAGCAACGCCCTGCATTGCGGGAAACTTTGATGCAATAAACCGGAAAAAACCATCCTTGCGCGAAATCCGTTTGTTACAGGAAAATAATACTGTCGTGAATCGCCTTATCGCACATAGCGTTCATACTGTTGTTTCTTGTTCTGGAGCAATTTCAGGAAATCCACGCTGAAGTAAAAACCCTCTGCGTCCCCGCGTTTTCCCCATCCGATCGTATACTTGTTGTCGATATGGAGCATGACACCGGTCCGGATATCGGGTACATCGGCCCGGTCCGAATACACGGATGCCACAGAGAAGCCAAGCGGGACTTTGAGATCCCAGTAGTTCAGGCCCAGCCATTCAATGGCCAGCCCGAATTCCGCATTGTTGCCGTCGGTGGCATCATCGACGTACTCGTAGACCAGCTGGGGATGCAAGGCGATAACCTGGGATCTGGGTGGTCCAACGATATAATCCTGCTGGAAGTGTTTCCGATGCCACAGGGTGGTGAGCCAGACCTCAAAGGCCGTCTGGGATTTGGAGACATCCAGAAACCGTTCCCAGTCACGATTGATGTTCTGGAGTAACTGTTGATTTTGCGAAGTCACATAGGCGTCATAGGCGATGCGATAGGGGTTAAACGCCTCCATGAAATCATTGAATATCTGAACACAGGTTTTATTCGCTGCCACCCGGGTGCAGTCAGGATGATTCGGGGGAAATTCAAATTTTTTCTCGTTCCCGGTGCTAAACCAGCCGAGGTGTTTACTGCCGATTTTTCTTGTCCGGAATTCCGGCAGTTTACCGGTGGCAATGTTGGTGGTCGCCAGCTGGGTCGCCATTTCGTTGAAGTTGGCGGTCAAGCTGATCGCCGTTGACTGGCCGAATTGTCCGATCACAATGCTTGCTGCCCTGGCACCGAATTCCCTGAGCGCAGGCTGGTCCGCCGTGATACGACTCAGGTCGGGCGTTGATCCTTCTCCGCCGACGGCCTGTCTGAGACTCAGGCAGACCTGCCTGGCGGTGTTGATGGTCTGTGGAAATAAGGTGTCTTTGTATATATTGTCCGGTGATATCTTGATGCGCTCGACCAGGGCGTCGCAATCAATCGAATTTCCGCTAGCGGTGGTTTCTTCCGCGTTCCCTGCCAGGGAAAAGACAGCAAACAGGACAAGCGTGATAACCCGGGATGCGCGAGGTGAGAATGGTTTCATGGTCCTGCCCTTTGATTAGATGTCGATCCCTTGTGATTCCGCGATTTCGACCAGTTTTTTATACGCCAGATAAGCCCGTTTCAGATCGTCAATGCCCGGGTCGTCCCGCAGGTTTTCAAGGGCGGTCTTCAACTCAGTCACCCCGGTGCTAATGGTATTTGCCGCATGCTGGATGACACAGGCATCAAACCTGTCTTGTGCAATGGTTTTTCCGAAGAGGGTTTCCAGGATGGTGCGGGAGACGAGCGGGGCGGCGACATATTCATAGAAGTCGTGCGTGTTGATCTCGCGAACGACTTCGTTTTCGAGGTGAAACAAATCATTCGCAGTGCGCTTGTATTGTTTGAACCAGGTAAACGGGTCGAGTTGATGGCGGATATTGAACATGAAATCCGCGCAGCCATTGCCGCCAGGGACGACAGTGGAGTGGTTGGGGTCTTCGAGGCCGTTGAGCAGGTTTAACAGGCGGCTGACATTGGCAAACATCCACAAGGTACTGATGTTAAAATTCCCCGGTGGGTAGTCCGGGATGTTATCGAAGATGTTGGCGCCGGTACGATAGAGTTGGGCAAAGGTGTCATGCACCACGGCGGTCCCAAGCGAATGGGCGATGACATGCACATTGGCATGCCCATGTTGCGAGGCCAGGTCATGAAATTGCCCGGCGAATTCTGCCCGGATGCGTGGGCCATAAAAAGTGGCGCCGTAAAGCAGCACGTCCAGCCAGTGGGTATAGAGGAAATCATCCGTGCCGAGCCGGGTTTCGAAATCCGTTAATTTTTGAATCAACTCGGCCGCAAACCCGGCACCGGCCAGGTGTCCAAACCCTGCCTGGCGGGCTGCCGCATTATCGGCAAACTGTTGCCGGACTTCATCTAACAGACCGCTGTAATTGTATTCTGCGAGTTGGCAGTCTTCCTGATCCAGATTGAAGTTGGCGAAGCCCAGGCATTTTGCGGCATCGGTGACGGCCCGTTTGAAGGTTTTGGCTATTTCCCCATCCGGGTGGGTACCCATGCCGTGAACAAGCAGGATGATTTGCGTTGCCATACCTCCCTCCCTTGAATGGCGATTGTTGTTATGTGCAGCAACGCGTCACCAGCGGGTCCATCATGGTGGTGGCGTTAATCTTCCGATAAGCCTAGCAGAAACGTCTCTTTCCGGCCAAGCAGCGGGCTGGCTAGCTGGTGCACATTGGCCACGTTAGCGTGGTTAAAATAATGAGAAAGTAGTAAACACGCCCGTGCTGCGCAGCCTTACCCGGCCCTGTCAATCACACGCGGGCTTTTTGCCTTCATCGTTATTCTCCCAGCCTCATGCTGCCCGTGATCCGGCATCAAAATCACACAAAGGCTGAACTATACTGATCCTGTGTCAGATGAGCGATACAAACGGCAAGCTAAAACACATCGGATCCGGCGGTGGACCACAACAGCCTGGTTGAGGAGCACAGGCACGCAAGTTCGATCCGTTCACCACAGCGGACCGTTTTATGCATAAGGAGAAGACCATGGATGACAAATACGGGAAGTTTACATTGCTGCTGTTAGCTCTCCTTGTTCCTGGTATGGCGCAGGCGGGATGGTATCTGGGAGCGGAGGCGGGCATGTCGAATGCCGATTCCATCGATATTGAATTCGATGCGCCGCCGGATTTCGAATCGGACGATCAGGATAGTGTCTACCAGGTGTTTGGTGGTCTGACGTTGGGCAATAATTTTGCCCTGGAACTGGGATACGCCGATCTGGGCGAGTATACGGCCCGGGAGACCGGCGTAGTCGAAGCCAAGTTGGATCCGACTGCCTTGTCGCTTTCCGCAATTGGCAAAGTCAGTGTGCATCCCAAAGTGAAGATGTTTGGCCGGCTCGGCCTGGCTTACTGGGCGACGGATCTTTCCCTGACCGATTTTGTCGATTCGGGCAGCGGCGACGATAACGGTCTGGATCCCGTGATCGGGCTCGGCTTCGACTGGCGAATTACCGATCGCTTCGATCTGCGGGTGGAATGGGAGCAGTTTCAGAACGTCGGCCAGGATACCCAGGCCAGCATTCCATCCGGCACCCTGGAACTCAATGGCAATGATATCGATGTCTTTGCAGTTGGGGTGACCTATCACATTGACCTGGCACCGGGACCCTGATGCCGGCCCACTCAATCGGCATGTGCCCGGTTCAGGGACGGGAAAGTTTCGCGTTGCTCCCGGTGGCCTGATCCGGTGCCATGCCCGGCGTGGCCGGGCCCGCACATCTTGAGACAGGCAGGACATCTGTCACCCTGGATCCTTCAGGGCACTTCCGGCAGGGGGAATCATGACTGAACCACACAGCGCAACGACATATCGCGTCGTCCCGAGAAAGGCGACGCTGCGCAGCCGGTTGTTTAAATGGCTGCGATTCAAACAGAAGTGGATCTCGGTGTTGCCCTGGCCACGCGTGTGTGATTTCAGCGGATTCGGGTTTGATCCCTGGTTACGGGCGCAGCCCGGCCTGGCGGAGGCCATTGAATGGAATTTCAGGGATCTGGGGCCGTTGCGGTACCTGGAGTGGCCGGCTGAGAAGAAAGCCGAGCTCGAGGAGGCGTTCTGGCATGGCGATCAGATCGCCATCCCCGATCCCCCCGCCAATTTACTGGATCTGGATGATGGCGATGAACCCCGCACGGTATTGAGTCCGGAGGATGCCTGGAACCTGTACCGGGTGACGGTGGGCCACGTCCTGGCGGCCGAGTTTGCGCAACTGTTTCCCTGGTCATTGCTCGACTACGACTATCCCCATCTTATCGTGTTGCTCAACGGCCGGTGGATGTTTACGCGCGCTGATGATGACGGCGGTTATGCAGTGGCGCAGGAACAATCCGTCGCGTTACCCTCGGCGCCGTCTGTCGTGTACCCGTTCCTGGTCGACAATGATCTGATTGGGACCACGCGCCTCGATACCATTGTACGCATGACGGAATGGTGCCGGCAGAATCTCGCGCATTACATGGGTGCCTATCCCGGGCCAGGACAACATGTGATCAATTTTGAATACAGCTGGCAATACCGGGGCTATCCACCGGTTTCCCGGATCATCGGGCGGACGCCGACCACCAATCCGGATCCGCTTTACCAGAATAATTGTGTCATCAGTCGCACCGCAGGCTGCTGGGGGACGGCGGGTTTTCTGATTTGTGTGTTGCGGTTACTGAATATTCCCGTCCACTGCCAACGCCTCATCGGCAGTGAACGCACGCATGCGACGCCCTGGTTTCCCTCGGAAGATCGCTGGTACAGTCATGGTGATGATCCTTATACGGCCAATGCGTTTGCCACGCCACCGTTTCCGGCCGGGGAACTGTTGATCGATCGTGCAACCTTTGAAGCCTGGTTCGGGGATACGGTGACAGCCGAAGACATCCAGAAAAACGTCGGTCGCCAGGTCGGATTCAATCTGGTGACGACCTATTGGCCCAACCGGACGCTATGGGAATACTGTAGCTATTGGGAAGTGGGTCGGACCGGGCATGACAATGGGGTGTATCAAGCCCTCAGCCGTTATGAACCCATCAGTGATGCCACCTGGGAAACCTTCAAGTCCCAGATGGAACAGAAAATCAATGGCTTTGGCGGTTGCGATCACATCCCGGAAAATCACCGCTTTGATCCGTATTGCAACTGACCGTCAAACCAACGGCAGCATGTTGACCTGTCATGGAGCAGGCCAATGACGTCACATCGCCGGAACGCGAAGCATTCATGAGTACATAAATGACAACACGGGACAAACCAGTCACAAGGAGCCAGCATGATCCTCAAGCACAACAGCCAGGGTGAAGATGTCAAATCCGTCCAGGAAATCCTGACGCAACTGGGTTTCAATCCTGGCCCCATTGACGGCCGGTTTGGGGACAAAACGGAACGGGCCGTGGTGCTGTTCCAGGAAGCCAACAATCTCTATGCCGATGGCATTGTGGGTCCCACCACCTGGCAGGCGTTACGCCAGGCGTTGGAAATTCACCTTGACGAGCAAATGCTGCCGCGGTCGGCGTATGAGGATCAGCCGGATCGGATGCAATGGGTACGGGTGCCGGCCGATCCGTACCGGGATGGCTATGATCGGTTTTTCCTGCGTGAGGATGCCGCGCAGGCCTATCTGCGGGTGCGACAGATCGTGACGGAGGCGGGGGGGATCCTGACCAGTTCCGGCGCGCGCCGCTCATTGCACGCGCCGGTGAATGCCTCCCGCAGTGCGACCTCGTTTCATTATACGGGCCGGGCCATGGATCTGTTTGTCGGCAGTGGCATGGAAAATCGCGGCCGCGATCCCTTTGTGATGGCCGCAGACGGAGATCGGTACTGGCGCGTGTATGCGCGGGCCGACGGTGGCGAGCCGATGGAGATCGACGCAGTCACCTATGGATCACGCAACCGCGGCAGCCGGGTTTCCGGTCGCTTCCTTGATCTGACCGCGCTGTTTCAGGCGGAAGGGTTTGCGCGCATTCGGGCACGGCGCTCCTTTTTTAGCGGGGGCAGCTGGCTGGGGGCCGAGTGGTGGCACTTTCAGTACGAGACCGGGCTGGAGAAAGGCGTCTCCACCTTTGGGGCGGAGCTGCTCAAGGTGTATCCCGAGGATCAGGTCCGCCCGACGCCACCCTGGCAATATCGTTCCCGGATCTTCGGCGTGAACTGGTTTTAGTCAAAAATTATTAAATACATCAAGGAGGGATAACTTATGGCTAATGTGCTTGCAAATTCAGAGATTGAATTAAATCAAATTACGACCTTGCTGGATAAAAATATCCCGGCACACAGACAAGCCTATAGCGATAGGACAGCCTGGATTATGGCATGCATGTCAGAATTAGCTTATATCAGATTTAACCCGCTGTTTTCTGATGACAAACAAAAAGAGTATTTTCTTGATAATGTTTCAAAACTCATCAATGAAAGCAGAAAAAAATCACTGCTCAAATTGATTGATCTGGTGGGATATGACAGTCAGAAAGAGGAAGAAAAGCTTAGATCTGAGCTTGACACATTGCGATTCAGACTCTGTAAGAAATTTGATGAAAATGGGACCCAGGCGATTCTGGCCTCAAACGATACCTTTATCGTTTTAGCATTTAGAGGCACTGAAGCGATGAGCATTAAAGACATCAAAGCAGATGCCAAAGCAAAACCTACCAAATGTGAAACGAAAGGACAAATCCATAGTGGCTTTAAACAGGCCTACGAAGAAGTCGCTTTGAAGATTCAAAAAGAATTAAATAAAGACGAATACAAGGATATGTCATTGTTTATTACGGGTCATAGCCTGGGTGGGGCATTGGCGACTGTTGCCGCAAAAAAACTTACACATAAAGGAGACATTGCTGCATGCTATACCTTCGGCGCACCCAGAGTAGCAGATGAGGAATGGATAGCGGATATGAAAACGCCTGTTTACAGACTGGTTAATGCTGCCGATTGTGTGACTATGTTGCCGCCAGGAACAGAAATAATCACAGTAATTAGTTGGGGGGCTAAATTTATTCCATGGGTTGGAGAAACAATTCGATCTTTTCTGTCAAAATATGGGGTTTACATCCACTGTGGCAATATGCGCTATCTGACAAACTGC
>JBECLA010000129.1:0-3600 GCA_040235565.1 Thiohalomonadales bacterium
CGTGCAATTGACACTCATCCAGATGCTGACGCACCTCCTCGTCAAAGGCCCTGGCAAAGGCAGAGAAGTTCTCCTGCGGCAAACTCAGCCCTGCAGCCATGGCGTGCCCGCCAAAGCGGCTGATGAGCTCCGGATGGCGGGCGGCCACGGCATCGAAAACATCCCGGATATGGACACCTTTAACCGAACGGGCCGAGCCCTTGATTTCGCCATTGCCGGTGCGGGCAAACGCAATCACCGGCCGGTGCAGACGATCCTTGAGCCGGGAGGCGACGATGCCGACCACGCCTTCATGCCACTGTTCGTCATACAAACACAGCCCCACCGGCAGGCCTTCCTCCTCGAGCTGCATGCTGTCTATCAGCTCCAGCGCCTGCTGTTTCATGGCATCTTCGATGCCACGTCTTTCGCGATTGAGCCGATCCAGTTGGGTCGCCAGTTTACGGGCCCGTCCCATGTCCTGGCTCAGCAGGCATTCGATCCCGACGGACATGTCTTCCAGCCGGCCGGCCGCGTTAATGCGCGGCGCTACACAAAAGCCGAAATCGGTGGTCACCAGGCGGGCCGGATCCCGACCGGCCACCTCCAGGAGAGCACGAATCCCCGGCCGACAATGACCGGCCCGCACCCGCGCCATCCCCTGCGCCACCAGAATACGGTTGTTGTAATCAAACGGCACCACATCCGCCACGGTCCCCAGGGCGACCAGATCCAGCAGGCTCGCCAGGTTCGGCTCCTCCTTGCCGGCAAACCAGTCCAGCTCCCGCAAGCGTGCCCGCAACGCCAGCATGACGTAAAAGATCACCCCGACCCCGGGCAAGGCCTTGCTGCCGAAACGATCCCCCGGCTGGTTGGGATTGACGATGGCAGCCGCCGCCGGCAATGCCGCCCCGGCAAGATGATGATCGGTGATCAGCACCTGAATGCCCTGCGCATTGGCCGCGGCCACGCCGGCGAGACTGGAAATACCATTGTCAACGGTAATGATCAGATCCGGCTGTGATTCGGCACCCACCGCGACGATCTCCGGGGTCAAACCATAACCGTACCTGAAGCGGTTCGGCACCAGGTAATCAACCTGTTCCAGACCGAACATGCGTAATGCTTCCAGGGCCAGGGTGGTGCTGGTGGCGCCATCCACATCGAAGTCACCCACCACCAGCACACGCTGCTGCTGTTGCAGGGCCGTTACCAGCAGATCCGTCGCCGCGTCAATGCCCATCAAGTCCTGATACGGCAACAGATGTTTGAGGCCGTATTCCAGTTCTTCGGGCGAAGTGACCTTGCGCGCGGCATACAATCGTGCCAGGACCGGATGAATACCATCCAGTTGAGGCAATTCGCTCGGCAAGGGACGTTGATGAATCTGATGCGTTGAGGTCGTCATACGCTCATGATAGTTTCGAATCAGTCATGATACTGCAACATGCCGAATCAAGACATGTCCAGACGGAAAGTGGTCAGTCGTGGAGCTACTTTGTTGGAGAGAATGATACCAGACAGGCAGCCGGTTTGCCCGGACAAGTTCAGTGATCAATTTTTGGAGAAGTTGTTATTTGATCCCGTAATAATCTTTATACCAGTCGACAAATCGCGCGATGCCGGTCTCGACACTCGTCGCGGGCTTGAAGCCGACATCTGCCGCAAGCGCATCGGTATCGGCGAAGGTCGCAGGCACATCACCATCCTGCATCGGCAAAAGATTCAATTCGGCCTTCTTTCCAAGGCAAGCCTCCAGAGTAGTTATATATTTCATCAACTCTACCGGCTGATTGTTTCCGATATTATAAATCCGGTAAGGTGCATAACTGGTGGCACAATTCGGTTCATCACCATTCCAGTTTGGATCAGGCCTGGCGACATTATCAATGGCCCGAATCACCCCTTCAACAATATCATCGATATAGGTAAAGTCCCGGACCATGTTGCCTTTATTGAATACTGGAATCGGCTGACCCTCGACGATACCTTTTGTGAATTTGAACAAGGCCATATCAGGCCTCCCCCAGGGGCCATACACGGTAAAAAAGCGTAGCCCGGTGCAAGGCAGGCCATAAAGATGTGCATAAGAGTGGGCCATTAACTCATTGGCTTTCTTGGTTGCCGCATACAAGGAAACAGGGTGATCGACGTTATCCTGTTCTGAAAATGGTAATTTGGTATTCGCACCATAGACAGAACTGGAGGAAGCAAACACCAGATGGCCTACCCCGGAATGCCGGCAACCTTCCAACAAGTTTCCGAAACCGACCAGATTGGAATCAACATACGCATTGGGGTTTTCTATGGAATATCTGACGCCGGCTTGTGCTGCAAGATTCATAACCGCATCAAACTTGTTTTCCTGGAACAAACGCTCCATAGCGGATCGATCAGAGATATCGCTCTTCGCGAAAGTAAACCGTTCATGATCCTTGATTCTGGCTAAACGTGCTTCTTTCAGACTGACATCATAATAGTCATTCATATTGTCAATGCCGTACACTGCATCACCCCTTTCCAGCAGTCTCAAAGCCAGTCCTGAGCCGATAAACCCCGCCACTCCTGTGATCATGATATGTTTCATTCGTGTTACTCTCTTCTTGTATGTAAATTAATATTCCCGACATGACGATACGAAAATATCAGCAAGAATAAATTCCCGCTGCCACAATGTCCATGGCTAAAAACTCTCAATATATCTTGCTATGGATATCGTTCGTCATTAAATCATACTGGAGTGCAACATTCATGCAGACGCATGTCGTATACTGATTCCGGCATCAGCAGGTATGCCATTAAGCCTATTGACAAATCATGGTTAGAATTAATTATACGCTCAGGAATGTGTCCAGTGAGTGACGCCGTTGCCACCAACGTGGCAAATGTTTGCGTGTCATGTGGAATCGCTGACCGTTTGCCGGCAGTAGAGTAACTTGGTAATCGGCATGTAATTTCAGGATTACCTGTAAAGATTGCAAATACTGGTTCTGAATGGCTTCGATACAACTCATCCAGCTAAACACATCCTTCTCTTTTACACTGTTGTAGCAGGTATTGTTCACCACCAGGCAACGCCCAGTAACTGTGCGTACATTGAGGTTGGCAATCGATGCATAGCGAGCACCAGTGAATTGCGCCAATGCTGCAATTAGCGTGTCATCACCATAAACCCAGTCAAAGTCAGACGATTTAACCGCTGGCAGCGTCCCCTCACCCCATAACCAGACACTGTTAACCGGCAACTTGCCTGCCTGCATGCGTTGTTGATTGACCGGATGCTGATGTAAAAGCATTTGCAGTTCATTCAACCAGCCATGCCATTGCTGCCGATGTTTTCCTTGTGGCAAATGTTCATTGATACCCTGCCCCATCACTTCCGGCAGAGGTGTGGTCTGAATTACATCCGCTTCCGGCAACTGCAAATACCAGCGCTGCGGATGAGGAGCCTGCAGGCACAACCCGTCGGCGGCAAAATGGGCATTGATGGTTGCCAGTAAAGCCGCGCTTTCTTCAGCCTGCAGTTCCAGGGTGTCACTGGCAAGCAACACTGCCTGGTGCCGATCCGGTTGCAGATAAACCGGATAGGCACGCAACCACCAGCCTCGTCCCACATCCAGG
>JBECLA010000014.1:0-7111 GCA_040235565.1 Thiohalomonadales bacterium
CGGAGTACAAGGACGTACGGAGTAATCCTCTCGATAAACAAACAATCCTGGTATATCGCTACTGTCTACAAACAAAATATGGTGACCTTACAAAAAGAAAATGTCGGCTTACGGCCAAAAGAGGACATCCAACAACTGAGCGCACTGGTGCAAAGCATCCAAGTGACGCGAATTGTTAAAACGTTTTTTTAAACAGTTTCAATCGTATTTGCTTTTCGATTTCTATGATGCAAAACATAATCACACCGACTGCGATAATCAAGACACCATCCAATGCAGTAATTGCCTGGGTATCAAAGATAGTTTGAAGCCACGGCACATAAGTAATCGCAAATTGTCCTATTGTAACGGCAATGACAGCGATCCACACAACGCGGGTGCCAAGAACGGCTTTTCGATTTAACGACGTCCCGTACATATTTCGAATAAAGAAAAGATGAAATATTTCCAACACAACCAATGTGTTCATAGCGATGGTTCGCGCCATAGCTCCGGAGTAACCCTTGATAATGGCGTATTCATACATACTAAACACACCCGCGAGAAACAGGCCTGCAACAAGCACGATATGCCACATTAGTCCACCGCTTAGCAGGGCTTCATTGCGTGGCCTGGGCGGCCTTTGCATGGTGTTTTCTTCTGTCGGCTCAAAGGCCAGTGCAATACCGAGCGTGACCGCAGTTATCATGTTGATCCATAAGATCTGAATGGGCGTGATAGGCAGACTCAACCCGAGCAGCAAGGCGAGGATGATTGTCATCGCTTCGCCCGCATTGGTTGGCAGTGTCCAGCTGATGACTTTCTTTATATTGTCGTAGACCGTTCGACCTTCTCTTACGGCAGCGACGATAGTGGAAAAATTGTCGTCTGCCAGAACGATTTCAGACGCTTCTTTCGCAGCTTCGCTTCCCGTTTTACCCATGGCAACCCCAACCCCGGCACGTTTGAGTGCAGGCGCATCATTGACCCCGTCTCCCGTCATGGCGACTGTCATGCCATTCGCCTGCAATGCCATCACCAGGCGTAATTTATGTTCCGGGCTGGTGCGTGCGAAGATTCCGGTATCGTTCACCACAGATTTCAGCTGTTCATCATCGAGCTTATCTAGTTCTTGGCCGGTTAATACCCTGGCACTGTTTCGCAAACCCAGTTGTTTTCCAATTGCGGATGCAGTAACAGCATGGTCACCCGTAATCATCTTTACATCGATACCTGCCTGATGGCACTTGGTTATAGACTCGATAGCTTCCTGGCGCGGCGGATCAATCAAACCAGCCAATCCCAGAAATATTAATGACTCTTGCACATCGTCATGTTCAAGCACGGTATGTTCGGGTTTCACGGCTTTAGCAGCAAAGGCAAGCACACGCCGTCCCTGCGAGGCAATGGCATTGGCCTGTTCTTCCCAGTATTCCATATTCAGCGGTTTTGTTTTATTACCGCTATCATGCTGTTCATGACACATGGAAAGAACCGTCTCAGGTGCCCCCTTAACAAAAATGAATGCATGCTCTTCATGGTCATGGTTGAGCGTGGCCATGTATTTGTGCTTGCTATCAAACGGAATGACATCTGTGCGTGTCCATTGATTTCTTGTCTCACTACCATCAATGCCGGTTTTTGATGAAAAAGCTAATAGTGCAATTTCCATTGGGTCACCGTGCCCCGTCCAGGAGTCATTTTTCCGAATCAGATCTGCGTCATTGCAAAATGCTGCTACTTTGCCTAATTCACGCAGTGAGGAGTAGTCCTGCGCTGAAATAATATTGTCATCTAGTTCAATCTCACCCGATGGTTCGTAACCAGTCCCTTTAATATTAAAGCGCTCACGGCTCGTTACAATGGAAACGACCATCATTTCATTACGCGTAAGAGTACCGGTCTTGTCGGAACAGATAACGGAGACTGAGCCCAGGGTTTCAATTGCAGGGAGTCGCCGAACAATGGCATTATGCTGGGCCATAGCCTTCACACCAACGGCCAGCGTGATGGTTAACACCGCAGGCAGACCTTCAGGAATGGCAGCGACTGCAATTCCCACAACAGCCATAAACAGATTGGCAAAATCGTAATGTAATATGAAATAACCGAAAACTAACATGAGTACTGCGATGGCTAGAATAAACAGGGTAAGCCATCTTGCGAATACCGCCATTTGTAACACTAAGGGTGTTTCCAGGGTCTGCACTTCTGAGAGCAACCCTCCGATACGCCCGATTTCAGTGTTTGCACCTGTAGCAACGACGACACCTATGCCTTGCCCACTGGTAACGGTAGTACCACTAAATCCGACACTGAAACGATCTCCAAGCGGTGCATCAAGCGCAACGGGGTTCGTCTGTTTTTCGACGGCAACCGATTCGCCTGTCAGTATCGACTCCTGAATCTGTAAACCATGGGACTTCAGTAACCGCAGATCAGCAGGTAACTTGTCACCGGCTTCCAGAAACACAATGTCGCCGGGCACTAGTTCCTCACCGGGTATAACCCGGCGTTTACCATCTCGTATGACTGAGGCACGCAAGGCCAGCATATGCCGAATCGCCTCCATGGCTTTTTCTGCCTTGCCTTCCTGATAAAAACCAATAGCGGCATTGATAATCACTACCGCAATAATGACAAAAGTATCGACTACATGACCAAGTAGCGCAGTGATGCTGGCCGCACCAATCAGAACATATATCAATATATTGTGGAAATGTGATAGGAAGCGCAGCAATAAGTTTCGCCGTGAGGGTTCAGGAAGTTTGTTTGGTCCGAAAGTCTGTAACCGCTGCTTTGCATTTTCTTCACTTAAACCTTCAAGTGTCGTTTCGAGAGCGGCTAAGGTTTCCTCGGATATTTGGTTATGCCAGTTTTGAATTTCATTCATTATTTGTACAGATTAATATATTTCGTTTTAACGGTTGATTAGGAACTTCCGTCGGTCCGCATAAGTACCCAATCGCGAACCGCTAATATAGTCATTTTGCCATATAAACACCGCCGTATGAAAAATACTACCCATTATAAAGCGGACAAAAGGAGAACCTGCTTGGTATATTTTTTACGGGTTTTCCAGCAATAACGTACAATGCTAAATGACCGCTTTGGGTTGCCGGTTCAAATTACATATTTTCTCGAAATTAATCGAATGTCTGCCTTCGGCCATAAGCAGTCGGTCGTGTATCTTAAAAAGGAAAGCCCCACATTAGTGGGGCTTCGTGCTTCCGAGACCTTTCAGTAGCAAATGCTCAATCCAGAAAGACCACTCTCTTAGGGCCGAATCCTTTTGTGCGGTTTCTTTTGCTACATGTGAGACGCTGTTATCGACGAGGTACCCGGGTCAGGTATATCCCTGCCATGCCTTCTTCCTCGGTGCCGCCTTCGATGCCCATAGTCGCATTCAATGTTAACCAGTCACCGCGCAGACTTTCGCGCTCGATTCCTATCTCGGTAATGATCGATCCCTCCGGGGATTCTGGATCGAGCACCTCGCCATCCATACCCGTTTCGACGACAGTCACGATGGGCGATCGGCCCGGCCCTTTTCCAAGGTAGATGCCGTCCACCGGATCAACATAAAGGCCGTCAACCATCTCGCCCTCCCTTGCCTTGAACACAGCGTTGTAGGTCGCACCCACACCGCCAGAAACGGCAACGAACGCCGAGGAGCGCCAGCGCGCCGGCTCACCGTCGTCCTCGGCACCTTCCTCTGAGTGGCCGCCGGCCGTGCAGGGGGTTTTGCCGGAGTAGTTCCAGAACAGCAACTCATCGAATTGCTCGCCGGTCTTGGCTACTGTCCACGTCCTGTGCGTGTTGATGTCGTGAACAAAGATACCCTGGTTCACAGGAACCTCTTTCTCCTGCCAGCAACCCGTTTCGTCGCAGGTGCTGTTTGTATCCTCCTCAGTCCCGCCGCCCACACATTGCAGGTCTCGATTACAGTAGGCGATGCGGTCGCGGTTGCCTTCCGTCGGACAGTAAAGGCGCACGGTCTTGGTCTCCTCACCCCAGGCACCCCAGAAGCCTACGAAACGTCCGTCGAACGCGCTGCCTTCGCCGAGACCATTGAAGGTGTCGTGGCGCGATTCGCCGGGAACTCGTTCGCCAATGCTAACGAGTGTGTAGAGTGGCGGTAAGGGCTGCAACGGCTCTGCCAGGTAGAGGCCACCCAGACTCGGGTCGTCCTCGTTGTCGAAGCCGGCAAAGACGACCCTCTCACCAGCAGCACTCGGCGGCGCGGTTGAACCGAACACCGTATCGGTGCCTGGAATCAGGGTGCTGGTGTTATTGGCGATCAATACTACGGGGAGTGTGCCACCACCCGGGCCATTGTTGATCTGGTCCTCCACCAACTGACGATAGTAAACCCCGGTCTTACTGAGCGTCGCATCGGGGTCGTTCGGGTCGGCTACGGAATAGTTGCCCTTGAACACGATGGTATCGCCCTGTGTCACCGAAGGTGCCCCGGGAAATACCTCGAAGGTTGTGCCGGGCAACTCCGGCACCTGGAAGAAGTCGAACTCCGGGACCGCGCCCAGTTTGGCGGCGCCAGTGATCAGCGGGCCAAACGGGTTGGTATAGATCCCCGTCGTCCCGGCCCGGGTTTCATCGCTGTCGGGCGGCGTATATACCCACACCGGCTGATGGTTGCCGCGGGTGGCGATGGTATCCGATCCCATGTCGATGCGCGGAAAGGACGGGGTCTCGATGAACGTGGTCAGCAGCGGGTTGCTCGGCGGGTAATGGGCGTTGTTCGGCTGCGGAACTTCGATGGTCCGATCCAGGATCCTGACGATGGGGCTCCCCTCCACAGCCATGTCGCGGGTGTAGATGCCGTGGGTTGGTTGGTTTCCTCCGCCACCACCACCACCTCTGCTCCGGGCACGGATGACCACCAGCCCGTTCAGGTTCACCGACGGCTGATTATAGCTGTTGAAGGTTCTATTGTTTGGCGCGCCGGGCATCAGGTCGTTGTTGTTCACTACCGTGGTCCAGTCGAACGTGGGCCTGGGCGCGGCCGCACCGGGCATGGCGATTGCCGCTATCGTGGCCGCCCCCATTGCCAGAAACACTGATTGCAGGTACCGTGTTTTCATGACTGATTCTCCTCCGCCCTCCGATGCACAAGGGGGGACCTTCTTAATGTGTTAAAAACGAAAATGGCCGAGGAGTCTTCCAGCCCTTCCCCGGCCTGTTTTTAACCTGCCGCGCTAACCGCTCGCGGCAGATCGATCCGCCGCATGAGGGGCTTTAGGGTTTTCCCTTGCCTTTACCGCCACCCGTCACCACATTAATGTCGATGTAGACATTGTGGTCATCCAATACCGCACCATTCGGTGCGTCTTGACCCAAGAAATCGATAGGCTCTGAGCTCGTGAACTGGATCCTGTACGGTCCGGGCTCGCCGACGCGCAGGTTGTACCCGTATACGACCTTGCCGGTGGCGTTAATCTCGGCCGTGGGGTTCGTGCCCGGCGGAACCGCGTACACACCGGTATCCGTGTTCAGGACGCTGAAGGTGATGCCGCTGTCATGCACCAGCCACGACGCCTGCCCGAAGTCGGTCGGGTTGTCGACAAAAGCGCCGCCGAGATCAAGTGCCTGGTGCCCGTAGGCGGAATTGCGGTCGAGCTCGCTCGGCTCCAGCTTGATCACTGTGTAGCCCTGCAAGGTCGTCATGGGCGAATAGTCGTCCATATTCGTGAGAACGATCTCGACCCGGATCGGGCTGCCGACCTTCAGCTTGGCGTCGCCCTCGAGGTTGTCGCCCCAGTTGCCCCACACCTGTGCCGCATCATTGTAGAAGCACTGCGCTTGCCAGGTGTGCACCTTCTGGACGTAGTAGTAGCCCGGGACCTCGTAACCGGTCAGCGGATCACCCGTGGGCGGCACCAGGGCTGACGGGTCCTCCACAGTTCCGCAGCTCAGCCCCCCCACAGCGGTACCGAACATGATCGTCGGCACCGACAGATTCTGGGCGGCCGTCTCCTCGCCACCGTTGGGCGGGCCATTGCCGCCACCGCCACCGCAGGGCGGTGCATCACAGCCCGGTCTGAGCGCAAAGACGCTGCTGCTGAAACCCAAGGCTGCCACCATGGCGATGCCCAAGGCCATACGTTTAATATCTTTCATTCTCGTGTCTCCTCATTTTGTTGTAGTCGTCAAGAACCGCGGGGATTCGTTCCCTATCCAGTTGGTTTCACGCCAAAGCACCTTCCGCGAAATGGCGAGATGCCGGCCTCACATCCAGGTGGTTCTGCATTACGACCAACAAGGGTGTAATGATGGGTCTGTCAAATTTTGGGTTTTTATTCCCAAATATAAATTTGGGCAAATTAAGTTTAACGAAGATGAATCAGGATTCATCGGTTAAAAGTGTGAAATTACAAACTCTGAAATTCGGATCAGATTATCTTTATATAAAAGTAATTCCTCAGCGCAGACTCCACTGAAGTAATGCTTTTTTACGATAAATTACCTGAACGATTAAGTCTGCAACATCAGACAACTGCTTGAGAAAAAGATAGTGAAAGTTTGATGGCTTTGTATTGGTATTAATGCGTATTAAATTAAAATGTTCGCTTTGGGTCGTTTGCGGACACTTTATGACGAGCCCTAATATTGGTGTCTTCCTTGCCTTTGGCGAATTCGCTCAGAAAGGAATCCCGAATACCAGCCGCACCACCTCAACATCGTTACCAAACCGGTAGCCCAATCCAATCCGGCTGAATGGTATCCCTGCTAGTTTCATATCCGGCGAAGTGTCAAAGGTAAGACCAATTTTATTCTGCACAGCGACTTCAATGGGATCATTAAGGTAGCGTAGGAATTCGAGTCGATTGAAATAGAGATAGTTCAGATAATAGACGCTGATCGCACTATCACGTCCCCAGGCTTTGCATTTCAATGGGAACTGAAAATTGATTCCTGTCTGAAACCGGCTGATTTCATTTCTGACATTATCAATTTCGGTTGTGTTACCCACAAACAGGAATTCATTGTAAATCTCCAGATTAAATGACTGGTAGCGGAAAACAAACAGGCTGTTTATACCGGTTCCATATACATAGGCGCTATTGTCGGTTTCAAAATCATGACCAATACCGAGGTCAAGGAATGGTGAGAG
>JBECLA010000070.1:0-26910 GCA_040235565.1 Thiohalomonadales bacterium
CCCTGGTCGACCATGCTCAGTCGAACTGAAGTGGAATGGTTGGTGGACCAACTCTATGAGGGAGTTGCCCCATGAACCGGTTAAGTAACCCGGTTGTTTTGTTATTGCTTGGTCTCAGCCTCCTGACCATGAGTGCCTGTACTACGCTCCGTGGTACCGGCGACATGGGCGTGGTGATTGAGCGGGCCAGTGGCAGTATCCAGATCGTGGAAACCACCCGGCATACTGCACTTGCCCGGGTTGATGGCCTGGGTGATTTATCCCATGCCTCGGTGGTGTATTCCCGGGATGAGCGCTATGCCTATGTATTTGGACGCGATGGCGGTCTGACCAAAGTGGATATTCTGACCGGACAAATTAGCAAGCGGGTGATTCAGTCCGGTAACAGTATTGGCGGGGCTGTGTCGCAGGATGGCCAGCTTATCGCGGTATCGAATTACAAGCCGGGTGGGGTGAAGGTGTTTAATGCCGCCACCCTCGAACTGGTAGCGAATATCCCTGCGGTCTATGGTGATGGCGAGCTGCAATCCAAAACCGTCGGACTGGTGGATGCACCGGGACAGCGGTTTGTGTTTTCCCTCTATGACGCCGGCGAGATCTGGCTGGCGGATTTCAGTGCGGGTGAGACTCCCCGCATCACGCGTTATAAAGACATTGGCAAGCTGCCCTACGATGGGTTGATCACCCCCGATGGCCGTTACTACATTGCCGGCCTGTTCGGTGAAGACGGCCTGGCCATGCTGGACCTCTGGTACCCCGAAGCCGGGGTGAAGCGGATCCTCAATGATTACGGCCGGGGTAAGCAAAAACTGCCGGTGTACAAGATGCCGCACCTGGAAGGCTGGGCCATGACCGGGGAGTACGCGTTCTTGCCGGCCGTCGGCCGTTACGAGGTGCTGGTCGCCAGGCGGCAAACCTGGCAGTTGCGACAAAGTATTGCCGTCCACGGGCAACCGGTTTTCGTGATGGCGCAACCGGGTGGACGACAGATCTGGGTCAGTTTTGCCCATCCGCGTAATGATGTTGTGCAGGTGATCGATACCGAGTCCATGCAAGTGATCAAGACCCTGAATCCCGGTAAGGCCGTGTTGCACATGGAGTTTACCCCGCGGGGGGAACAGGTATGGATCTCGGCGCGGGATTCAAACCAGGTGAGCGTGTATGACACCCGCAGCTTCGAGCGACTCAAGACCTTGCCGGCGGACAAACCGAGCGGGATTTTTTTCACCGAACGGGCCCATCGAATTGGCTTGTGAATACCGGTTACAACCATGCATCGACAAAACAACAGTATCGAAGAACGTAAAAACCAGCTTGGCTGGTTGGAACGGCATTTACTGAATGATTTCCAGCATGGTCTGCCGTTGGTGCCGCGTCCGTTTGCCGAGATTGCCAGGCAACTCGGGGCCACGGAACAGCAGGTGATTGAGACCTTGCAAGAGCTGCAGACGCAAGGTTACGTCAGTCGGGTTGGGGCGGTATTTCGTGCCAATTCGCTCGGTGCCAGTACCCTGGCGGCCATGGCCGTGCCGGAAGCCCAACTGGAAAGTGTGGCGGAACTGGTCAACGGTTACAGGGAAGTAAACCATAACTATCAACGTGAACACCATTTCAATCTGTGGTTTGTCGCGACCGCTGAAGATGACGCATCCTTGCAGCGCGTGTTACAGGAAATTGAACAGTTAACCGGTCTGACAGTGTTGTATTTACCGATGCTGGAAGATTATCACATTGATCTGGGTTTTGAGTTGCAATGGACATAAAGGTCATCTCCGCCATTACCCCTTCTCCGACACCGGTCATGCTGGATGATCGGGATACGGCCCTGGTGACCGAAATCCAGACCGGTTTGCCACTCAGTGTCACGCCCTATGCCGATGTCGGTCGACAAGTCGGCATGAGTGAAGCCGAGGTCATCAAGCGACTTGAGCGTTTGCTGCAACAGAGGGTAATTAAACGACTTGGCGTGGTGGTGCGGCATCATGAACTGGGGTATCGCGCCAATGCCATGACGGTGTGGAATATTCCGGATGAAATCGTCAGTGAGCTGGGTAGTTGCATTGGTCGGTTTGAATTTGTCACCCTGTGTTATCGTCGCCCGCGGCGCCTGCCGGACTGGCCTTACAACCTGTTTACCATGATTCACGGTCGGGACCGTGATGAAGTGCTCAGCAATATCCAGCTGCTGGCACAACGCTGTGGCTTGGCGTCAATACAATACGAAATTCTGTTCAGCAAACGCCGTTTTAAACAGCGTGGCGCGATTTATACGACAAGTCGTGTAGCTCCACAGGCTGTCAGGCAGGGATAAAGTAATGGATGCCATCGATCGCGACATCATCAATACTTTGCAGTCGGGGTTTCCGATCTGTGAGCGGCCATATGCGGAAGCGGCGGCAGCGCTTGGGATAGAGGAGGCGGAGTTACTGCAACGACTCAAACAATTACTGGCTGATAACAAACTGAGCCGTTTCGGACCCATGTACCAGGCGGAGAAGCTCGGTGGCGCCTTTAGCCTGGCGGCGATGCAGGTACCGGAAGAAGAGTATGACAACGTGGCGCAAGTGGTGAACAGCTATCCCGAGGTGGCACACAACTATCAACGCGAGCACGCTTTTAACATGTGGTTTGTGCTGGCAACGGAAACCCCTCAACGGGTCGATGAAGTAAACGCGGACATCGCACGTCGTACCGGTCTGCCGGTGTTCAATATGCCCAAGTTGAAAGAATATTATGTGGGGCTGCGCTTAACGGCGGAGAGCTAGATGTATATGCATGTTGCCAAGGAATACAGCACGCTCGAAAAGGAGGCGCATCCTGTTGTACTGGATGAGATTGACCGCAGGATTGTGCTGGCGACACAACACGGTTTGCCGCTGGAACCACGCCCTTATCATGTTATTGCCGCCCAACTCGGGATCTCAGCCGAGGAAGTGATGCAACGCTTACGCCGCATGCAGGCGAGTGGCGTGATCCGGCGCATTGCCGCTGTGCCGAATCATTATGCCCTGGGTTATCGGGGTAATGGCATGACCGTGTGGGATGTGCCCGACGAACACATCGATGAACTGGGCCGGCGTGTGGGGGAGCTGGAATTTGTCAGTCATTGTTACCAGCGACCCCGTCATTTGCCGGACTGGCCCTATAACCTGTTCGCGATGGTGCATGCTCCGAGTCGAGATGAAGCACTGCAGTTGGTTGAAAACATCGCGGCCTTATTGGGGAAACACGATCGCGGCCACAGCGTGCTATTCAGTTCCCGTATCCTGAAGAAAACCGGCTTGCGGTTTCAACCCTGAGGTAAAGTCATGTTTCGGATCAGTCAATACATGCAGGAACTGGCCAATCCACAACCGATTGGCCCCAGGCGCAATCCGCCAGGCCCCGTCGTGATCTGGAACCTGATTCGGCGTTGTAACCTGACCTGCAAGCATTGCTATTCCATCTCCGCCGACAAGGATTTTCCCGGTGAATTATCCACCGCTGAAGTGTTTGCGGTAATGGATGATTTAAAAGCCTTCAGGGTGCCGGTGCTGATCCTGTCGGGCGGTGAACCGCTGTTACGCCCGGATATTTTTGACATTTCCAGGCGCGCCAAGGCCATGGGATTTTATGTCGGCCTGTCCACCAACGGAACATTGATCGATGAAACCAACATCGAGGCGATTGCTGACGTGGGTTATGACTACGTCGGCATCAGTATCGACGGCGTACGGGAGACGCATGACATGTTCCGGCGCAAGCAGGGTGCGTTTGATGAATCCATGCACGGCATCCGTTTGTGTCATGCCGCCGGGATCAAGGTCGGCATGCGTTTTACTATTACCATGGACAATGCCCATGAACTGCCTGCTTTGTTGGACATCATGGAGCAGGAAGGGGTCGACAAGTTTTATCTGTCGCATCTGAACTACGCCGGTCGGGGTAACAAGAACCGCAAGGATGATGTAGTGCATCAAATGACTCGCAATGCGATGGATCTGTTGTTCGATACCTGCTGGCAGGATGTACGGGCGGGACGGCAACGCGAGTTTGTCACCGGTAATAATGATGCCGACGGGGTGTATCTGCTGCAGTGGATTGCGCGGCATATGCCTGACAAGCTGGCGCACATGCAGCAGCGCTTGCAACAATGGGGCGGCAATGCCTCCGGCGTCAATATTGCCAATATCGATAACCTGGGGAATGTCCATCCCGATACCTTCTGGTGGGATTATAACCTTGGCAATGTGCGTGACCGATCGTTCTCGGCAATCTGGCAGGACACTTCGGATCCGCTGATGGCCGGACTCAAGGCCCAACCCCGTCCCCTCAAGGGCCGCTGTGCGGCCTGTCAGCATCGGGATATTTGCGGAGGTAACACCCGGGTGCGCGCCTGGCAGTTGACGGGCGATCCCTGGCAGGAGGATCCGGCCTGTTATCTGACGGATGAAGAGATCGGGGTCAGTGGCATGGGCGAGCGCCTGCAGGTCACGCCCTGGAACCGCCAGCGTGAGACGGCCTGACTTCAACGGATCATTCGGCCCCGGCGCCTGATCCATTCCCGCATGGCCGGGTTGATCACGGTCAAAGACACTTTGCCCCGCGACTCCGTACTATTTTCCCCGACACGTGAACCAATTGCAGTGATGAATTCATTCTTATTATATAGGGTTAATCTGACCGCCCTCGGCGGCCCCGGGGGGTTGCTGCTTGCTATCGGGCTGTATGGCGTGTTGGCGCTTGGGCTGCTGTACCCTCCTGGCGTGATGGCGGAGTCAGTGTCGACTGACACGTTGTTTGCCAGGCATTGTGCCGCATGTCATGGTGCGAACCGCCTGGGTGGCATGGGGCCGGCATTACTGCCGGAAAACCTGAAACGCTTGCGGCGCAAGCAGGCAGTCGAAGTGATTGCCTCGGGTCGATCCGCGACCCAGATGCCCGGATTTGCTGCCACGTTGTCGGAAGCCCAGATCGCCGCCCTGGTGGATTACATCTATACGCCGCTACCCCAGGTGCCGACGTGGGATCTGGCGGACATGCAACAATCCCATATCATTCATGTTGCTGCAGACAGCCTCGCCGACAAGCCGGTGTATCAGGCCGATCCCCTGAATGTCTTTATCGTGGTGGAACTGGGTGATCATCACGCCACCATTCTGGACGGTGACAAGCTGGAACCGATTCACCGTTTCAAAACCCGCTTTGCCCTGCACGGCGGACCGAAGTATTCGCCCACGGGCCGGTATGTCTATTTTGCATCGCGGGACGGCTGGATCAGCAAGTTTGATATGTACAACCTCAAAACCGTCGCCGAGATACGGGCCGGCATCAATACCCGTAATCTGGCTATTTCCGCTGACGGGCGTTATGTCATGGTAGCGAATTATCTGCCGCATAGCCTGGTGGTCCTGGATGCACGTAACCTGTTGCCGCTGAAAGTGATCCCGGTTAAAGGCAAAGATGAGAAAACCTCGCGCGTGAGCGCCGTGTATACGGCCGCGCCGCGGCGAAGTTTTATTGCCGCACTCAAGGATATTCCCGAGGTGTGGGAGATCTCCTACGAGGAGGAACCCCCCGCCGGCTTTTCCGGCTGGGTTCATGATTACCGGGAAGATTCCGGCGACCTCGGGAAAATAGAACAGTTTCCGGTTAGGCGTATTCGGGTGAATGATTACCTCGACGATTTCTTTTTCAGCCAGGACTACACCCTGTTGATGGGGGCGTCCCGCGATGGGACAGGACAGGTAGTTGATCTGGATGCGGCACGGGTGATCAGTCGCCTGGATCTGGCGGGGATGCCCCATCTGGGATCCGGCATCACCTGGGACTATCAGGGACGACGGATATTTGCGACCCCGAACCTGAAGACGGGAGATGTGAGCGTGATCGATATGACCGACTGGCAGACCATCAAGCGCATAAAAACCCTTGGCCCCGGTTTCTTCATGCGGAGTCATGAACAGTCACCCTATGCCTGGGTGGATGTGTTTTTCGGTCCCAACAAGGACGCGGTCCACATCATCGACAAACACAGCCTGGAAATTGTTGCCACCCTGCGGCCGGTCCCGGGCAAGACGGCCGCCCATGTGGAATTTGATCGCTATGGCAAATATGCCCTGCTCAGCATCTGGGACATGGAAGGGGCGGTGATTGTCTACGATGCCAAAACCCTGAAAGAGATCAAACGGCTGCCAATGAAGAAGCCATCAGGCAAATACAATGTCTACAATAAGATCCATCTGTCTGCCGGCACCAGTCATTAACCATCCTCCTGTCCTCAAGCGAGTTGGATTCATTGGAGATGCGTTCAGAATGAGCGGTCAACAGCGTCGTGTCAGTCAGGTCTGTCTGGCAATTTACTAGGCAATTTCGAGTACAGGTGAGGCAATGGCGGAACAACTGCACCCAATTGATGATGCCCTCAACAAGGACAAATACCGCTTTGCCTTGTTCCATCTGGGGTTTCGTCCCTTTTTTCTCGGGGCGATGATTTTTGCGGTCGTCGCCATGTTGTTATGGTTACTGCTGTATGCGCAGCTCGGTCAAGTCAGGCTCGTGGCCCTGTCGCCCCGCGACTGGCACGCCCATGAAATGATTTATGGTTATGGCCTGGCGGTGATCGCCGGCTTCCTGCTGACCGCCATCCGTAACTGGACGGGGATGCAGACGCTACACGGACCTGCCCTGTTTTTATTGTTGCTGCTGTGGGCCGCGGCCCGGCTGATACCGTTTGTTCCCGTTGCCTATAACCTGCCGTTGATGGCCGCGTTTGACCTGCTGTTTATGCTGCTGCTACTGGTGGCGGCGTTAATCCCCATCGCCAAAGCGAAACAATGGCAGCAACTGGGGATTGTGTTGCTGCTTGTCCTGTTGTTTGGCGGTAACCTGCTTTTCTACCTGGGCGCATGGCAGATCCTGGAGCAGGGCATGCCGATGGGCCTGTATCTTGGTCTCTATATTGTGCTGGGCATGATATTTATCGTTGGCCGAAGAGTGATCCCGTTTTTTATCGAAAAAGGAGTAGGCGAAGCCGTCGAAATAAAAAACCGGCGCTGGCTGGATATCGCCATCCCCATCCTGTTTATCCTGTTTGCCATCCTCGACGTGTTTAACGGTCCCGCACAAGCGGTCGCCGCGTTGGCCCTGGTGCTGTTCCTGCTGAACAGCCTTCGATTGTATGGTTGGACGGTCGGCGGTATTTTCAGAAAACCCCTCTTGTGGGTGCTGTATCTTGCTTATGCCTGTATTGTGGCCGGCTTTGCCATGAAATGTGCCGCGTTTGTCTTTGCGCTGACCCCTTCGGCCTATGTGCATCTTTTTACCATAGGCGGGATTGGGCTGATGACAGCCGGGATGATGGCGCGAGTCACCCTGGGTCATACGGGACGCAATGTCTTTGACCCACCCGGAATGCTGATGGTGATATTTGGGTTGATATTACTCAGTGTCATCAGTCGTGTTTTCCTGCCGTTATGGTCAGCACATTATTATCTGCAATGGGTGATGCTTTCCCAGTTGTTATGGATTGTGGCGTTTCTGTTACTGCTCTGGATCTACCTGCCCATGCTCATCAAACCACGCATTGATGGTAGATACGGTTAAATCACTTCCTGATGAAAAATAAACTGAGGTAACTGCATGCGTAAGACCTGTTGGACAGTCGTACTCATACTCCTGGTGGCGTTACTGGGAACCATTTACAAATTTGTCATTGAAGGCAAGACACAGCCGGCCACGGATAACCGTGTGGCCATCCAGTTGTCGCCGGGTGAAAAGGATATTGTGCTGGCCGAGATGCGGGCGTTTCTGGCAAGCGTGCAACAAATCATCCACGGCGTGACCGCCAGGGACACGACGATGGTCGCCAGCAGCGCGAGAAGCGTGGGCCGCGCCGCGCAGCAGGCGGTCCCCGGGTCGCTGATGGGTAAACTCCCGCTGGAATTTAAACAGCTCGGACGGGATACGCATGAGCGCTTTGATCTGCTGGCACTCGATGCCGAGCAATTGGAAGATGAAAATCATACGCTGGTGCAGCTGGGGACATTGATGCAGAATTGTGTCGCCTGTCATGCGGCCTATCGTCTCGAGGCGACGCCGGCGACATCCCGTTTACCCTGATCACCTGGTGGCCCCGGTTTTTAGCGGGGCCTGTTCTGGCTGTTAATTCGCTGACCTCCCGAACGAACCCTGACCTCTGGTTTATCCGGGAGGTTGCCAACCTTGAAGATACCAGCCCATTTTTCAGTTCTTTAAAATAGGGTTAAACTCTGGATTAAAATTCACTGATGGTGTGACCGTTCTCTGACAGAACAGCTAATGTATAGCGAGCAGATAAAGTGGTAGTTCAAGGAAAACCAATCCCCGCCTTGCTGTCACGCAAGCTTCTGCTGGGGGCCTCGGTCGGGGCGGCGCTCTTTTTTATGCTTGTGGGGGTGATGTTATGGGGTGGTTTTAACACCGCCATGGAAGCCACCAATTCGCTTGAGTTCTGCATCTCCTGCCATGAGATGGAAGAGAACATCTATCATGATTACACCCGCACCGTCCATTTCAACAACGGCGCAGGCGTGCGTGCTACCTGTGCCGACTGTCATGTCCCAAGATCCTGGATTCATAAAGTGGTACGGAAAGTCCATTCCAGCAATGAACTGTTGCATAAACTGCTTGGCACTATAGACACAGCGGAGAAATTCGAGGCCCGCCGCCTGCAGATGGCGCGCAATGTCTGGAAAACCATGAAAGCCACGGACTCGCGCGAGTGCCGCAACTGTCATGATTTCAAAACCATGGATCCGGAAAAGCAGAAACCGAAGGCACGCCAGCAGCACAGGCACGCCATGGCGGCAGGGAATACCTGTATCGACTGTCACATGGGGATCGCTCACAAGAAAGTCCATGATCAACTGGATACCGCGGAACTGCAGCAACTGGTCGCTCCGAATCCCGCGTTGGCGATTGTCCTGCCGCCACAATGGCAGGCTTTCGTTGAAAAGCAGGCCGCCCTGAAAACGGCTTCGGCGACAACCGCGATGGACATGACCGCCCCGACAAGCCCCGCGCAGGTGGCGTTGCTCGACTGGAGTAAGGTACCGGCACGCAAGGTGGATATCTTTTATCCGGGACAGGGATCGATAGAGTGGCTGCGCGGCGATGAGCATGACGGGGCGTACCCGCTCCAGGCCGGGATCCGCTGCCTGGAATGCCATGAGGGGATCATTGCCGATATGGGGGGCAAAATTGTTTCGGGCGAGAAACTGGAACCCAATGTGATTCCCAACAAGCGCGGCAGTATTCCCGTGAGTGTCAAGGCGGCGCACGATGGTGAGCATCTGTATCTGCGCTTCAGTTGGCCACAAGGTGAACATGCGCCCGCGCCTTTTGCCGATGGCGGCAAAATGGATCCGGAAAATCCGATCAAGCTGGCGTTGACACTGGCCAATGGCGATGTTGACCTGGCCGACCAGGCGGGTTGCTGGAGTGCCTGCCATGCCGATGTGCGGACCATGCCGCTGGCCCCGGCAAGCCGGATGGTAACCAAGTATCTGGGCGAGAGTCGCACGCAGACCGAAACCGCGGAGCAGAACGACAAGCCGATGAAGCGCAAGTCACAGGACGCGATCCGGGCAGAACTGGAAGCCGGCCATTTTATGGATCTCCTCACCTACAAGAGCGGTACGGGTGAAGTGGCAGATGGCTATATCCTGGCTGAACGGGTCATGCAAGGCGGACAGGGCGCGGAGTTTATCGCCCGCCAGGAGAACGGGAACGGGCACTGGATCGTGGAGATGAAACGCAAGCTGGAGTCGGACAAGCTCGGTGATATCAGCCTCAAGCCGGATCAACTCTATAATCTCAGCTTCGCTATTCATGATGATCACAGCAATGCGCGCTACCATCATGTTTCGTTGGGTTACAAGCTGGGCTTTGACAACGCCAAAGCAGAGATCAACGCCATCAAGCAATCAGCAGACGATCAGCTTGTGGAATTCCGTAAGTCTGCGAAATGACCGGGTTTTTCACCCTGTACGGTGATTTTGTTGTTTGCAGCCACGCAGAATATCCGTTAGCCTCAGCTCACAGATAACGAGCCGAACCCATAACCCGCCCCGTCCCGACACCGAGCGCTGCAACGAGATTAGCCTGATCCCTTACCTATGCTGGAAGTCGTCAATCTAGAATGTATCCGCGGTGATCGCCGTTTGTTCACCGGGCTGAGCTTTGAACTCGCTGCCGGGGAATTGCTGCATTTGCACGGCCATAATGGCAGTGGCAAGACCACCTTGTTGCGCACGATTTGCGGTCTGATTACCCCGACCGATGGTGAGGTACGTTGGCAGGGTGATAATGTGCGCAAACTGCGCGATGACTTCGCCCGCGAACTGGTCTACATCGGTCACAAGAATGCCATCAAGGCCGATCTTACCGGCACCGAAAATCTGCGTATCGCCTGCCAGCTGGACGGAATCCCCGTGAGTATCAAGCAGGCCTGGCAGGCGCTGGAAAAAATGGGCTTGCGGGGGCATGAAGATTTACCCGTCAGGGTGCTGTCGCAGGGACAGAAAAAACGCGTCGCGTTGGCGCGGCTGTTGTTGAACCGGGCCCCGCTGTGGATTCTGGATGAGCCGTTTACCGCCCTCGACAAGGCGGCGGTGGCGTTTCTGCAGACGGTGATTCAGGAGCATGTGGCAGCCGGCGGACTGGTCATGTTGACCACCCATCAGGAAGTGGCCCTGACCCGGGGCGAGGTGAAATCATTGCGTCTGGGCTGGAAGCGAGACGGCGATGTTTGAAATCATACGCACCATCATTATCCGGGATCTGACGCTGGCCATGCGGCGGCGCTCGGATGTCATGACCACCCTGTTTTTCTTTGTCATCGTGGTCAGCCTGTTTCCCCTCGGTATCGGCCCGGAACTCGACACCCTGCGGCTGATTGCCCCGGGGGTGTTCTGGGTCGCCGCCCTGCTGGCCTCGATGCTGGCACTGGAAAAGCTGTTCGCCGCTGATTTCGAGGACGGCACCCTGGAACAAATGCTGCTCACCCCGCAACCGGTATTTATCCTTGTACTTGCCAAGGTTTTTGCCCACTGGCTGATCACCGGGGTCCCGCTGGTGCTGCTCTCGCCGCTACTTGGGTTACAATACGATCTTGGTGCCGAAACTTTAGGTGTGTTGCTGTTGTCTCTGTTACTGGGCACGCCGGCGCTGAGCCTGATTGGTGCGATTGGTGCAGCACTGACCCTCGGTTTGCGCGGCGGTGGCGTACTGGTTTCCCTGCTGGTGTTACCTTTATATATACCCGTGCTGATCTTCGGCGCCGGCGCGGTGGAAGCCAATGCGTCCGGTTTGGGAGAAACAGGGCATTTACTGATGCTCGGCGCCATTCTGTTACTGGCGCTGGTGGCCGCGCCACTGGCAACCTCGGCTGCCTTGCGCATTTCGGCGGAATAACGCGAAAACAGGTTTTACATGAGTTCCCGGATAATTAATTGGTTTAAATTTTCCTCCCCTGCGAGCTTTTACCCCCTGGCGGGCAAACTGATCCCGTTCTTCACGGTGGCCGCGGTGATCCTGATCGCGGTGGGACTGTATTTGAGTTTTCTGGTGGCCCCGACTGATTACAAGCAGGGCGAGGGTTACCGGATAATTTTCGTACATGTACCGGCGGCCTGGATGTCGATGTTCATTTATCTGGTGATGGCGTTCTGGGCCGCGCTGGGTCTGATCTTCAATACCCGTTTGTCGGCGATGATGGCGGAGTCCCTGGCACCCACCGGGGCGATGTTTACCTTTCTGGCGTTGTGGACCGGCGCCTTCTGGGGCAAGCCCATGTGGGGCACCTGGTGGGTGTGGGATGCGCGCCTGACCTCGGAATTGATCCTGTTCTTCCTTTATATTGGGTACATTGCGCTGAAGGGTGCCATTGATGACACGCGCCGCGGCGACCGGGCGGGGGCGATCTTGCTGCTGGTCGGTGTGGTTAATATTCCCATCATTTACTACTCGGTCAAATGGTGGAATACCCTGCACCAGGGTGCCTCGATTGACATGCAAACCGGCTCCAGCATGGCCAGCATTATGCTGATCACCATGCTGATCATGGCACTGGGCTTCTGGATGTACTCGATTGCCGTTGCGCTGTCCCGGGTCCGCAGCATCATCCTGGAACGGGAACGCGACAGCCAGTGGGTCAGTCAGTTGCCGGAGGTGCAGCGATGAGCCTGGCGGAATTTTTCAATATGGGCGGCTATGCCCTGTATGTGTGGAGTTCCTTTGGGGCCACGGCGATACTGATGATTGCCGAACCCATAATTTTGCGCGGACGCCGTCGCACGGTGTTGCAACGTATCGTCCGCCTGATCCGTATTCGAACTGAGGAAAAGTGATGAAGGCCAGACACAAGCGATTGGGATTTTTGGTAGTGGGACTGGCTGTGCTGGGCCTGGCCGCCGTACTGGTGTTTCGCGCCCTGGACAGTAACCTGTCGTATTTTTATTCCACCTCGGAAGTGGTGAACAACCAGGCCCCGACGGATCACGTGTTTCGCCTCGGTGGCATGGTCGTGGATGGCAGCCTCAAACGGGGTGAAGGCCTGACGGTACATTTCACCGTGACCGATAATGCCAGCAAGGTCGAGGTGCAATATACCGGCATCCTCCCCGACCTGTTTCAGGAAGGCCAGGGCGTGATTGCGCAGGGCCGGCTGAACCGCGACGGGGTGTTCATCGCGGATGAAGTGTTGGCCAAACATGACGAAACGTACATGCCGCCGGAAGTCGCCGACAGCATGAAACCCATGAAGACCAGTGGAGGTAAGACCCCATGATCCCCGAACTTGGTCATTTCGCCCTGATCCTCGCCCTCTGTGTGGCGGTGGTGCAGGCCAGCTTGCCGTTAATCGGTGCGGCGTACAACAAACCCGGCTGGATGGCGGTAGCACGGCCCGCCGCCCAGGCCCAGATGCTGTTTTTGTTGATCGCTTTTGGTTGTCTCACCTATGCCTTCATCGTGCATGATTTCTCCGTCGCCTACGTGGCGCACAATTCCAACTCCCGGCTGCCGTTGCCGTACCGTATTTCCGGGGTCTGGGGGGCGCATGAAGGTTCCTTGCTGTTATGGGCCCTCACGTTGGTGATCTGGACCAATGCCGTGTTGCTGTTTTCCCGCAGCCTGCCGGTCAACATCGTCGCCCGGGTGATCGGGGTGCTGGGGATGGTCAGTATCGGTTTCCTGTTGTTCATGTTGCTGACTTCCAATCCGTTTGATCGTCTGCTGCCCGCTGCCGCGGACGGGCGGGATTTGAATCCGCTGTTGCAGGACCCGGGCCTGGTGATTCATCCGCCCATGCTGTACATGGGCTATGTAGGATTTGCGGTCCCGTTTGCCTTTGCCGTGGCCGCCATGTTGAGTGGCCGGCTGGATGCGGCCTGGGCCCGCTGGTCCCGGCCGTGGACCAATGTGGCCTGGATGTTCCTGACCCTGGGGATCGCCCTGGGCAGCTGGTGGGCCTACTATGAACTCGGCTGGGGCGGCTGGTGGTTCTGGGATCCGGTGGAAAATGCCTCCTTCATGCCCTGGCTGGTGGGCACGGCGTTGATGCATTCGCTGGCCGTGACGGAAAAGCGCAGCGCCTTCAAGGCCTGGACCGTGTTGCTGGCCATCTTCGCCTTCTCGTTGAGCCTGCTGGGGACGTTCCTGGTCCGTTCCGGTGTCCTGACCTCGGTGCATGCCTTCGCCACCGATCCGGAACGCGGGGTGTTTATCCTGATCTTCCTCGGTATCGTGGTCGGCGGATCCCTGGCCCTGTATGCCTGGCGCGCGCCGCAGATTCGCAGTACCGGCCAGTTCCAGCTGTTCTCGCGCGAAACGGCCCTGCTGCTGAACAATGTCATCCTGGTGGTCGCCGCGGCGAGCATCCTGCTGGGGACTCTGTATCCGCTGGTGCTGGATGCCCTCGGGCTGGGCAAGATTTCGGTGGGCCCGCCGTATTTCAACAGTGTGTTCATTCCGCTCACCGCACCACTGGCGGTACTGGTGGGCTTCGGCATCATGTCGCGCTGGAAGCAGGATAACTTTGGACGCTTGTTTGCGCTGCTGCGCTGGGCCATGTTGGCGGCGCTGGTGCTGGGTATTGCCTGGGCGAGTCTGATGCCGGACTTCAAACTGGCAGCGGTGGTCGGACTGGTACTGGCCATGTGGGTGGTGACTTCCAGTGTAGTGGCCTTCAAGGCGCGCTTAAGCGGCAAGAAAAACCTGCTGCCGGCCTTGCGCTCGATTCCGCGGGGCTTCTACGGCATGACCCTGGGCCATCTGGGGGTCGCGGTGTTTATCGTCGGCATCACCCTGACCAGCCTGTACAGTATTGAAAAGGATATACGCCTGGCACCGGGTGAAAGCTATGAAATGGGCGGCTATACCTTCCGGTTTGACGGCGTGCAGGCACTCAACGGACCGAACTATTCAGGACATCACGCACGTCTGACCGTGACCCGTGACGGTGATCTGGTGAAGGTGATGGAACCGGAAAAACGCATTTATTTCGTCCAACGTCAGCCCATGACCGAAGCGGCCATTGACGCGGGCCTGACCCGGGATCTGTTTATTGCCCTCGGCGAGCAGGTGGATGCCCAGGGCGGCTGGGCTGTGCGCCTGTATGTAAAACCCTATATTCGATGGATCTGGCTGGGCGCCTTGATCATGGCCATCGGCGGGCTGATCGCGGCCACCGATCGGCGTTATCGTCTGGCGGTACGCCAGGCGGCCAGGCTGCCGAAAGGTAGTGCAGCAGCAGGAGCAGCCTGAGATGTGGCGTTATCTGGTTCCCCTTGGCATTTTCATTGTACTGGTGGTTTTCCTCAGCATCGGTTTGAAGCTCAACCCGCGCGATGTGCCTTCTCCGCTGATTGGCAAAGCGGCGCCGGCTTTCAGTCTGCCCAGGCTGCAACAGGCGGACCAAACCATCAGCCCGGCCGATTTCAAGGGCCGAGTCTGGCTGCTGAATGTCTGGGCATCGTGGTGTGTGTCCTGTCGTGTCGAGCACCCGGTACTGAATCAACTGGCGCGTACCGGCGAGGTGCCTATCCTTGGCCTGAATTACAAGGACGGGCGGGACGAGGCCATTCAATGGTTACGCGAACGGGGTGATCCCTATACCGCCAGTGCTTTTGATGAAGACGGCCGGGTGGGCATTGACTGGGGTGTCTATGGGGTGCCGGAAACTTTCGTGATCGACAAAAAAGGCAATATTCGTTACAAGCACACCGGTCCGGTGGATCAAAAAGCGGTGATGGAGAAAATCATGCCGCTGGTGCGTACGCTGGAGAAGGAACCGGCATGAAACAACTGATTTTGTTATTACTCCTGGTCTGCTCCACCTCGCTGTGGGCAGGCGTCGAAGTTCACACGTTTGAAAACCCCGCGCAGGAACAGCAATACAATCGCCTGATCGCCGAACTGCGCTGTCTGGTTTGTCAGAACCAGAACCTGGCGGATTCCAATGCGGAACTGGCGCAGGACCTGCGCCAGGAAGTTTACGAGATGATCCAGAACGGCGCGACGGATCAGGAAATCATCAACTTTATGGTGGCACGTTACGGCGATTTTGTGTTGTACCGTCCTCCCTTTAAAGCGACCACGGCGTTTTTATGGGTCGGCCCGTTTATCATCCTCATCGCCGGGTTTGTCATCCTGTTGCTGGTGATTCGCAAGCGCCGGCAGGCCGCCGCGGTGGAACTGGATGACGCGGCCCAGGCCCGCGCGCAGCAATTACTCAACGACACGAACGAGACCGACACCCCATGATCGTATTCTGGATTTTTGCCGCGCTGATGCTGGCGGTGGCGCTGTTGCTGCTGGTACCGGCCTTACTGGGGCGCAAGCAAATACGCGACCTGGATCGCAATCAGCAAAATGTTGCCATTGCACGGGAACGCATGAAAGAACTCGAAGGCGAATACGGCCGCGGTGTCTTGAGTGAAGCGGATTATGAACAGGCCAAGCGTGAGCTGGAGCAGGCACTGCTCAACGATGTGGAAGAAGGTCCACAAGCAACGCCCACCGCAGCGGTCACTTCCACTGCACGTGGCACACTAATCGGGGTCGTGGTAGGTGTACCCCTGGTCGCGGTGTTGTTGTATCTGCAACTCGGTAACCTCACGGCGTTAGATCCGCAAGCGCAAACCGCTGGTGCTCCTGCAGGGCATCCTGGTGGTGATACCACCGCTGCCACCATGGAACAGCTGGTGGCCGGGCTGGCGGCCAAACTGCAGGAAGAACCGAATAACGCAGAAGGCTGGTTCATGCTGGGCCGCAGTTATATGTCGATGGGCCGCTATCCGGACGCGGCAAACGCCTTCAGGCAGGTATTAAACCTGGTCGGGGATGAACCGACCGTCATGCTGCGCTATGCCGATGCCCTGGCGATGGCGCAGGGCGGCAAAATTGCCGGTGAACCGTTTGCGTTAATCAAGCATGCCCTGGAGTTAAACCCCAATGACGAGACGGGTTTGTGGCTCGCCGGTCTGGGTTATGAAGAACAGGGACAATATGAACAGGCGGTACAGCACTGGCGCAAACTGGAGAGGCTGCTGCAGGATAATCCGGCCTCGCAGACCGAAGTGCGCAACCTGATCGCCCGCGCCGAACAACAACTCGGTCGCCCGGTAACCGTCGAAACGGCGCCGGCCCAACCTGCAGCCACGAGTAAAGTCGCACTGCAAGTTACGATATCGCTGGCCGAGGCGTTGAAAGACAAGGTTTCCGCTGACGACACGGTGTTTATTTTTGCCCGCGCCGTGGAGGGACCGCCGATGCCGCTCGCCGCCTTGCGCAAACAGGTGCGGGACTTACCGTTGACCGTGACCCTGGATGATTCCATGGCAATGATGCCGCAGTTAAAGTTGTCCAACTTCAACGAGGTCAGGGTCGGAGCGAGAATCTCGAAATCCGGTGCAGTGGGTGCCCAGAGCGGTGACCTGCAAGGGGAAATTTCGCCGGTGAGCACTGCCAGTGACGAAACGATTCAGGTCACGATCGATCAACTGATTCCATAAAGACCGCAACGTCACCGGTTACCGCGTTGGTCTATTATGGGGGGTAATGTTCGTGCTCCCCTGTTAAGGCGCTTGTGAAAGCAGCAATTCGAAACCGGTTCAGGCTCCTCTCTTCGCTCCGCCAGCAAATCATGCTGGCATCGTTCAGCATGTTGTTACCCCTGATTATCCTGGCGGCTGCCGGTTATTATATTTACCTGAATACCGTCGACTCTTTCGATGCAGTACTGGATGATGTGTTCCTGCAGGTGTTGCCAACAGGTGAATTACGGGAGAAGCTGTACCAGGTTTCGCTGCCGGTAACCAATCACTTGATCAGCAGCAGCCAGGAAGAAAGAAACAAGTATGAAATTCTAAAACAACAGTTGGATACGTTGTATACCGACCTGCTGGATATTATTGACGATAATGCAAGCATTGCTGATAAAAAGATTCTGTCGCGCTCCTACGAGGAATGGCAGGCAGCGGCGGTCCATGCCGATGAATTGATCTTTTTCCGCCAGCAACTCACGGAACAACAGGTCACGGGATTGTTCAATCAGTTCGATGAACATCTTGGCATGTCAATCGACAGGATTGTCATATTTCAGCAGAACACCAATCAGGACATCATCAATAAACGCAACAAGGTTGCCCGGCACCTCAAGAATGTCCAGTTTCTCAGTATCGTGAGCATCCTCGCCGCCTTTCTGGTTGCCGTGCTGATTGCCTACTTTTTTATCCGCAATGTGGTGGCGCCCTTGCAGGTGATCGAAACGGGTGCGGAAAAATTTGGCGCAGGCGATTTTCATCATCGGCTGGCAATTGATTCAGGCAACGAACTTGGCAAGCTGGCCAGGACCTTCAACGACATGGCGGACAAGCTGGAGGAAATTGCCACCCGCGACAGCCTCACCGGCTTACTGAACAAAAAAGAAATTGTCCGCATCCTGGAAGCGGAACTGGAACGGGCCCGGCGGCATGCGGCGAGTGTCAGCATCATGATGCTGGATCTGGATTATTTCAAGGCCATCAACGATACCTATGGTCACCCGGCAGGTGATGTGGTGCTGGTGACGGCGGCCCGGCTGATTGAAAAACATGTCAGGGGAATCGATTATGTTGGCCGTTACGGGGGGGAAGAAATTCTCATCGTCCTGCCTGCCACGACGGAGGTTGAGTCGGTAGAGATCGCCGAGCGAATCCGGCGCAGTCTGGCTTCGACGCCGATTACCGTGGCAGACACTCAACGCATTAATCTCACCGCCAGCATCGGTATCGCCATCTTTCCGGCAGATGGCGAGGCGCAGCGAACCTTGCTGAGCCACGCTGATCAGGCCCTGTACCAGGCAAAGGGTGCGGGACGCAATCAGGTCATCCGTTATAGCGCCCTGAGCAGATAAATCAGGGTACTGGCCCACATCAGGAACCGATCTCAGCCTCGAAAACGCCCGCTGCCCATCATCTGTGAGTTTGGGCTCGGTTGATCCATATCAACGCTTGCTGCAGGGCGATGCGGTAAAAAATCTGCTTGGCCCGATCAGGAGCAGATATGGAGTTACAACTGGCAGACAGGCAAATCTCCGGCGACATCGACACCGGTGTGACCACCACGCCACAGAACGTGATCGCCTATCGTTTGCATGGCAATTGTTATATCAACCTGACCAGCCGTTGTACCCTGCGGTGCCGGTTCTGTCCCAAGTTCAACAAGAACTGGGAGGTGCAGGGTTATCCGCTGCAACTCCGGCGTGACCCGGGTGTGGCGGAGATCCTCGCGGCGGTGGGCGACCCGACGGACTACCGGGAAGTGGTGTTCTGTGGCCTGGGTGAGCCTACGCTGCGCTTGCCGGAATTGTTGCAGGTGGCCGAGGCCCTGAAACAGGCGGGGGCCCGGGTGCGGCTCAATACCGATGGCCTGGCCAACTGGGTGTATCAGCGCAACATTGTGCCGGAGCTGGTCGGGCGGGTGGACGCGCTCTCCATCTCCCTGAATGCGCAGGATGAGGCGACCTACAATCGCCACTGTCGCCCCCCCGAGGGTGG
This sequence comes from Thiohalomonadales bacterium, assembly GCA_040235565.1. Classification (GTDB taxonomy): domain Bacteria; phylum Pseudomonadota; class Gammaproteobacteria; order UBA6429; family Thiohalophilaceae; genus JAHEIJ01. The sequence continues at coordinate 19,059 of JBECLA010000070.1, forward strand.
GGCCTTTCCGGAGTTACTGGAGTTTATCCTGCATGCCCGTGAGGCCATTGCGGATATCACGATCACGGCGATCGATGGCCTGGAGGGGGTTGATATTGCCGCCTGTGAAGCCCTGGCGAAGCGCTTCGATGTCAAATTCCGGCGCCGTGTGCTGGATGAAGTGGGCTGATGGTTCTCACGGATTATGTGCATACCCTGGGTCAAGCAAACACTGCACGTTATGGCCAGCGGGTTCACAAGCTAGCCATTGATGCGGCCTTCACCTGTCCCAACCGGGATGGCAGCAAGGGAACAGGGGGTTGCACCTTTTGTAATAACAGTTCCTTCAGCCCCCATGCCCGGCGGCCCTCGCCCGTGGCATCACAGATCGAGGCAGGTCGCCAGGTGGTTCGCAAACGCACCGGGGCCAGGCGTTACCTGGCGTATTTTCAGGCATACACCAACACTTATGCCGATCCCGGGTATTTGCGCCAGTTATATGACAGTGCCCTGGCCGAGCCGGATGTCGTGGGGTTGTCCGTCGGTACCCGGCCCGATTGTGTGCCCGCGGCGGTGCTGGACTTGCTCGCCGCTTACCAGGATCACGGCTATGAGATCTGGCTCGAACTGGGCCTGCAATCGAGCTTTGATAAAACCCTGCAAGCCGTGAATCGGGGCCATGGCTTTAACGAATACCGCCAGGCGGTGAAGGCGGCACGGGCGCGGGGCTTGCAGGTCTGTACCCATTTGATCCTGGGCTTGCCCGGGGAAACCGCCGGGCACAGTTATATCACCCTGGAGCGGGTGTTAACGGAAGGGGTGGAGGGTCTCAAGCTGCATCCCCTGCATGTGGTCAAGGGGACCCGGTTGGCCAACAGTTGGCGCCGCGGTGAGTACCAACCGCTGGCGCGGGAGGAATACGTTCACACGGTGGTGGACCTGGTTGAACGCACACCGGCCGATGTGATTTTTCATCGCCTGACCGGCACCGCGGCCGCCTCCATCCTGCTGGCGCCGCACTGGTGCAGCCAGAAGTGGCAGGTGTTGAATGGGATTACACAGGAGTTCAAACAACGCGGTTCGAGGCAGGGCCGCGCACTACAGGAGCAGCAGGTTTGGATGCAGTAACACGACGTATGGATCTGGTCTGTCCGGCGGGCAGTTTGCCGGCACTGAAAGCGGCCGTCGATCACGGCGCTGACGCGGTGTACCTGGGTTTTCGTAATGCCACCAATGCCCGCAATTTCCCCGGCCTGAATTTTGACAAGCAGGAAATTCAGCAGGGCATGGCGTATGCCCGGCAACATGCTGTGCGGGTGTTGCTGGCGCTGAACACCTTTCCGCAACCGGGCCACTGGTCACAATGGACCCGCGCGGTGGATGAGGCCGCCGAGCTGGGCGTCGACGCGGTGATCATGGCCGATCCCGGCCTGATGCGTTATGCGTCGCGTCATCATCCGCAGTTGCGCCTGCATCTGTCGGTCCAGGGTTCCGCCACCAACCGTCACAGTATCCGCTTCTATTTCGAAGAGTTCGGCGTCAAGCAGGTGGTATTACCGCGGGTGCTGTCGTTGTCGCAGGTGCGGCAGGTCATCGCCGCCAGTCCGGTGGATGTGGAAGTGTTTGGTTTCGGCAGTTTATGCATCATGGTGGAAGGGCGTTGCGCCCTTTCTTCTTATGTCACCGGCGAGTCACCCAACACCTGTGGTGTCTGTTCGCCGGCCCGGGCGGTGCGTTGGGAAGAAACGCCGCACGGTCGTCAGTCACGCCTGAACGGCGTACTCATCGATCGTTACCAGCATCATGAAGCGGCCGGTTATCCCACCTTGTGCAAGGGCCGGTTTCGCGTGGGCGGGAATGTGTTCTACGCCATGGAGGAACCGACCAGCCTGAATACGCTGGATATTCTGCCCGAACTGATGAAGCTGGGGGTGGCCGCGATCAAGGTGGAAGGCCGCCAGCGCAGTCCCGCCTATGTCGCCCAGGTGACACGTGTGATGCGCTCGGCCCTGGATGCCTGTTACCAGGATCCGGATAACTATCAGCCTGAGGCCAGCTGGCAGGCGGAACTCGACCGGGTCTCGGAAGGCCAGTCACATACGCTGGGTGCGTTACATCGGCCATGGCAATAGGCCGGCTTGCCGGCGTAAGGAATTCTCGGGGAGGAGGCAACATGAAACTGTCGCTTGGCCCTATCCAGTACTACTGGCCGGTTGATCAGGTGCAGGCGTTTTATACGCAGGCCAAAGACTGGCCGATCGATATTGTCTACCTGGGGGAAGTGGTGTGTTCCAAGCGACGTGAATTGCGTCTGCTGGACTGGTTGAAAATTGCCGACAAGCTCGAAGCGGCCGGCAAGGAGGTGGTGTTGTCGACCCTGGCTTTGCTGGAAGCGGAGTCGGAACTCAAGGCATTACAGAAGATCTGTGACAATGGTGATTTCAAGGTGGAAGCGAACGACATGGCGGCGGTACACCTGATCAACAGCCGCCCGTTTGTCGCCGGACCCCACCTGAACGTCTATAACGTTTCGTCGCTGGACCTCATGCTGGAAACCGGCGCAGTGCGTTGGGTCATGCCGCTGGAACTCTCCGCCAAAACCCTGGGCGAATTGCAGGCCCAACGTCCCGCCGGGTTGGAAACCGAAGTGTTTGCCTATGGGCATATGCCACTGGCTTTCTCGGCTCGCTGCTTTACCGCCCGCGCCCATAATGTACCCAAGGACCAGTGCGAATTACGTTGTCTTGATTATCCGCAGGGGATGCCCCTGCAGACCCAGGAAGATCAGGAATTGTTTGTGATCAACGGCATTCAGTTGCAATCGGGACTGCCGTGCAACCTGCTGGGTGAAATGGACACCCTGCAGCAATTAAAAGTGGATGTGCTACGGCTGTCACCGCAGGCAAACGGAATGGAACAGATCGTTACCGCCTTTGATGATGCCCGCCGCGGCGTGGCAAGTGACGCCATTGACAGCCTGATGAAATCGGAACAGGAATGGTGTAACGGTTACTGGCACGGCGAGGCCGGCATGCTTAACGTGAATGCCGTATTGAAATAGACAACGGCTTTATCCCAGGCGACCAAACAGTGCCTGCAAGCGCTTGCCCGGTTTCACCAGCCTGAGCACCGGTAAGGCGCGCCTTGCGACAAAGGCACCCAGCCAGGCCTGCAGATGGGCTTCGGTATCAAACTCCATGGCATCCAGAAAGTTTTTCAGGATCAGCCCATCCTCGGTATTGCCTTCCATGCTTAACTGGCGACTAAAAAACAAGGTGTCCGCATCCTCGTTCCGCATCGCCAGTTGCAGGAAATGTTTCAACTCGCCGCGGATATGAATGTCGGGTTTGTCGCGGCCGGCGTCGTAACGCAAATGCCCGTTGTGAAAGCGAAATTGCAGGCAGGTATCCGAATCCAGGATAGTCAGCCACAGGCGCTTATCTTCCAGTGCCTCGAGGCGGCGGCTGATGGTCTGGCCTTGCAGTAGATGGTTACAGGTGGTTGCGATGGCTTGCCCGTGTACCGATTCCGGAACTGCATTGAGAAATAACTGGATGAAAGTAAACGGTGAGGTCATGGTGCTGGTCTGTAGCTGATCCCAAACTTTTCAAAATACCGGCTGGTCGAAGAGATCGCCTTGATCAGGATCAAATCCCAAATGATATACGGCAAACAATGAAGCTCTGATTGAAACTTTGTGATCGAGCCGGCATTACCAGTAATCATTGAGGAAGCAAGTCAACTATTAGCCGGCGCCTGCGTTATGCTTTCTAACCCAGACAAGATGTTAACCAGGCTGTTATTTCATATTTCAATGCTTTCAAGGATTTATCGAAACGATCCACCCGGCGCCAATATTGCCGGTCCCTGCCCCGATAAACCGGCCGAGATCCGTTGCGCCGCCTGTATCATGGATACCTCCTTGTATTTCAGTGGCCTGGGTATCGAGGCCAAGCGTGATTTGCAACAGTACCTGCAACTAAAACGGTTTCGCAAAAGAGAGGTCCTTTATCAGGCAGGGGATGAATGCCAGTATGTGTATATTCTGTTGTCCGGCGAGGTCAAGATATACAAATCACTCCTGAACGGTAAACAGCAAATTCACAAGCTCGCCCAGATTCCCGGTGATGTCATTCCTTGTGAAGACCTGTTTGTTGACCGGCACGGCAGTTCCGCTCTGGCACTTGAAGATGTCAGCGTGTGTTATCTTAAACGTCAGGATCTGTTAGACAGTACTGACAGGTATGGCGAAATCGCGACTTGCCTGATGCGATCCATGTCGCGAAACCTCAATGCCTATATCCGCCATATTACCAATCTGGGGCAGAAAAACGCCCTGGAACGCCTGGCCTCCTTTCTGGTTTATCTGTACGACACGCATCACCAACGGAACCTGAATCGTGGTGCCCTGCAAGAAGCCCTCTCTCGTGTTGAACTGGCCGATATGCTTGGTATAACCCAACGAACCCTGATCCGGAGTTTGCGCAAGCTTGAGATGGAAAAACTGGTCGAGATCCGGCGGGATGCGTTTGTCATACAGGATATCGACGCCTTGCGGATAATCAGTCACGGCGCCTGACAGAAAGCAAACCCACCCTGGCTCCTGGTTGCTTTGGTTTAACTACATCCCATGTCGACAAGCTGCCCGTTTCCGGGATGACTGCGCGTGATTATGCATGACATGCACAACAAGCTGAAATCAGCCTGAAAAATTTCCTGCCTACCGCATATAAAGTGTGATGCTTTCCGCATTTTGAGTCACAAAAACACACAGCGAACCCGTGAGTGACATTTGTCATTGTGACTATCTTGCCCACTCGGTAATTCTGTTTGCCATGTGTTGCAGATGATCTGAACGGTAACGCCGGCATGCTGGTTTTTCATCGCAACAATTCCCTGGCAACAGACTACCTGAGCGAGCAAATCAGATGGCAGATGAAGATTATCAAAATACGTCTACAGGATTTTCGGCGCATGAAATCCGGAAATTAAAGCAGGATCCGAATATTTGTAATCATGACCGACGTACATTTCTGAAATGGAGTGCGCTGGTTTCCTCCCAGGCTATCCTGGGTGGCGCGGCAATAAATTTACTCACCGCCAGGGAAGCCAGGGCGGATGACACCTTCGATTACGTCACTGACTGGGTGTACTCGGTGTGCGGTTATTGTTCGTTTGGTTGTGGCCTGGAAATCGGTGTCGATGCCAGTGGCATGGCGGTAGCAGTGCGGGGTAACGCCCGGCACCCCACCAATGCGGGGCGAGTCTGCGTCAAGGGGTTATACGAACACAAGATCCTTCGCGATGAAGATCTTCGAGTCGGTGAACGCGGCAAATTTCCAATGGTGCGTGACAGTAACGGCGCCTGGCAGATCGTTACCTGGGATGAGGCGATTACCTTGTTGTGTCAAAAAATCATCGCCGCTGTGGATACCAGGGGGGCGGACTCTATCGCGACCTACAACACCGGGCAGTGGACCCTGGAGGAGTATTACGCTTTTGGCAAGCTGGGCAAGGGCGCCATCGGGACCGGGACGATGGACTCCAATACCCGCTTGTGTATGGCTGCGGCCGTGGTGGGTTACCTGACCACCTTTGGCTCTGATGGCCCGCCGGGTTGTTATGATGATATCGAGAACACCGATTGTTTCTTTGTGTTCGGCATGAACCCGGCGGAAATGCATCCGCAACTCTGGCGACGCATTGCACTCGCGCGACGCAGCGCGCGGGCACCAAAACTGATCGTGGTTGATCCACGACGCACCCAGACGGCACGCAGTGCGGATCTGCATTTACAACTCAGGCCGGGAACAAACCTCGCCCTCATCAATGGCATCGTGCAGCAGCTCATTGCGAATGACTGGATCGATACGGCGTACATCACCGCGCATACCCGTAACTATGATGCCATGGCGGCCATCGTCGCCAGCTATACCCCGGAGGTGGTTGAAGCCATTACCGGTGTGCCCGCGGCGGATGTCATCACGGCGGCACAGTGGATCGGAACCTCACCGGAAGTGCTGTCGCTGTTCGTACAGGGGGTGTATCAATCCATGGGGGCGACCAATACGGTACGCATGTTATGTGCCATGCATCTGATCATGGGCAAGATCGGGCGTCCCGGCTCCGCCCCGTTCAGTATTACCGGCCAGGCCACCGCGATGAGTAACCGTGAAGCGGGAGGATCATCCGCCCTGGCAGGGTATCGTAATTATTACAATCCGGAGCACGTTGCCTGGCTGGAGGATTTCTGGAACATTGAACACGGCAAGATCCCGCCGCGCAAACCTACGCCCATCACCTCCAACCGGGATCTGCAGGATATCAACAGTCATGTGGAAATGATGCGCAACGGGGAACTCAGTGTCTTCTGGGTGCAGTGCACCAACCCGGCGGTCACCTTGCCGGATTTGAACAGACTGTATGGTTACATGGATTTTAATAATCCCACACGTCCCTATGTCGTGGTGCAGGATATTTACGAGCCGATAGAAAGCAGCCATTTCGCGGACATGTTTTTGCCCGCCGCGATGTGGGGTGAGAAAACCGGGGTCTACACCTGTTCGGAACGCAAAGTGAATCTGGGACGCCAGGCGGTGCAACCGGCCGGTTATGAGTTACGTAACGAAGGTTATGGCGCCTATTCCGATTTTGACATCACCAGGATGGTGGCGGACAAGCTCGCCAGCCTGGATACGCGGTTTGCCGACAAGAACGGCAATTCGTTGATCGGCTTTACTACACCTGAAGAGGCGTTCGAAGAATGGAAGGCCTGTACCGCAGGGACCATTTGCGACATGAGCGGCATGAGTTACAGCGCGATCGAGGCCAGTAACGGTATTCCCTGGCCATCAACACCGGATGATGTGTACGGCGGCAAGCGCCTGTATAGCGACGGTCGCTTCAATACCAACTGGGCCGATACCCAGGGGGGTACACCCGACAAACCCTGGGTTGATCCGGACAACCTGAGTCGCGCCTACCTGTGGGCGGTGGATTATGAAGCGCCGCCCGAAGTGCCCGACAGCCAGTATCCGTTCTGGTTGATCACCGGGCGGGTGATCGAGCATTTCCATAGTCGTACCAAGACCAAGCGGGTGGCGCAGTTACATGAGATGGCGCCGGAAAACTATGTGGAAATGAATCCGGCGGATGCCAGTGCAATGGGTATTGCCGCCGGCGATCTGGTGCGGCTGACCTCGCGGCGCGGTGAGATTGTGATCAAGGCCCGGGTGACGGAAACCGTTCGAGCCGGGCAGGTGTTCTGTCCCATGCACTTCGGGGATATCGATCCGACTGACGTGGAGCAAAACAACGGCCGGCTGGCCAATACCAATCGCCTGACCATCAACTGGGTTGACCCGGATTGCAAGCAGCCGATCTTCAAACACTGTGCCGTGCGACTGGCCAGAGCTTAGGGAGGGGGACAATCATGAAGTTATATCAAGGTAAATTCCTGGGAACGGTTTTGCTGTTGTTCGGCCTCATGCCGCTTGCCTGGGCGGGTAAGGGTTATGGCGGACCCCATGATCAAAGCACGACACCGAATTTCGATACCAGTTATGCGGTGGAATACAGTCAGTCCTGTCTCGGCGGGGGATGCCATGAAACGGATCAACAGCTGGTTGAGGAGTATTCCGCCTCGTTCATGACCCATGTAATGGTGAAGTGTAATGCCTGTCACGGCACGCACACTGCCGAGACCGTCGGCCTGGAAAAACCGAACCTGACCGGGTATTACCCGGGGATCGGCGCAACCGGTTACCTCGTCGGGCGGGACCGCTGTCTGGCCTGTCATAATGAGCAGCACGTCAGCGGCAGAAGAGCACAGGATGAATGCAAGTCCTGTCATCAGCCGCATGTGTTTGATTAA
>JBECLA010000076.1:0-6718 GCA_040235565.1 Thiohalomonadales bacterium
GAGCTGACGACTTCAGGCTTCACGAATGATTTTGCCAGTTAATGCATCCCGAATCTCGCTTGGCTTATCGAGTCCGCCAACTGCTCCCTCAAGCACGTAATCCACCAGGTCGCCCAGTTGGAGTCGCACTTCCTCGGCGTTACGCGCCGGTGGTTTACCATTAAGATTCGCGCTGGTGGAAACCAGCGGCGCCCCGAAGGCCCGGCACAAAGCAGCGGCAAGCGGGTGAGCGGTCACGCGCACTGCGATGGTTTCGTGTTTCCCACGTAGCAGCCTGGAGACCGATGCCGCGACCGGCCAGAGCCAGGTCACCGGGCCCGGCCAGGAGGCCAGTATGTTTTCTTGCAGGCTTTTATCAATTTCGGCCAGATAGGGTTGCAGCTGTTTAAAATCGGCAGCGATCAGAATCAGGCCTTTTTCCCAGCTGCGTTGCTTGATGCCGAGCAATCGTTCTAATGCACCGGTATTCAGCGGATCGCATCCGAGACCATATACCGCCTCGGTGGGATAGGCGACAAGACCGCCTTGCCGCAAAGACTCAACTGCCTCTTTAATCTGTTGTGATGACATGCAGAATGGATCTTGGTATGAGGCACTAACGGGATACGGCAGGCTGGCCCGTCGAATCAGTTCTCCAGTTCTTCCTCTTGTTCGACCTGCTCGATAAAATCGCAGTCCTTTTGTGGACAGACTTTCTCGGTCCCGCGGCGTTTGGTCGTCTTCAGCGTCAACATGGGCCAGCTGCAGGACGGACAGGCTTCATTGATCGGCTGGTTCCAGACCGCGTACTTACAATCCGGATAACGTTCACAGGAATAGAAGATTTTGCCATTGCGGGACTTACGCTTGAGCATGTTGCCCTGCTTGCATTCGGGGCATTGCACCCCGGTATCTTCCGGTTTTTCCAGTGGTTCGATATAACGACAATCCGGATATCCGCTGCAACCGATGAATTTGCCGTAGCGGCCATGGCGAATGATTAAATCAGAATTGCATTCCGGGCACTTGCGCCCTTCTATTACTTCCGGTTCCGCATCGGCATCTTCACCCACATTGCGGGTGTAATCACACTCCGGATAGTTATTACAACCGACAAATCGCCCGCGCCGACCCAGACGAATGGCCAAATCACCACCACATTTGGGGCACTTCTCATCCAGTTGTTCGTGGGTGACATCCTTGCGGTCGACTGTTTTATCCTTGTCTTCAACCAGCTGCTTGAACGGCTTCCAGAATGCCTGCATGGTTTTTTTCCAGTCCATTTCACCGCGCGATATCGCATCCAGATCGTCCTCCAGGTGCGCGGTAAAATCATAATCCACATACTGGGTAAAATGCTCGGTCAGGAATTTATTCACGATGCGCCCCACATCGGTGGGGATAAACCGCTTCTTGTCCATCTCCACATACTCACGGGACTGCAGGGTGGAAATGATAGAAGCATAGGTGGAAGGCCGACCGATACCGTATTCCTCCAGCGCCTTGACCAGACTCGCTTCAGAATAGCGGGGCGGTGGTTCGGTAAAATGCTGTTCCGGCAAAATCTTCAAGAGCTTGACGGTTTCACCTTCTTTCAATGGCGGAAGCAATCGTTCACCTTCATCCTTGCCTTTAGTGTCATCGACACTCTCCTGGTACAAGGCCATGAAACCCGGTGAAACCAGCGTCGAACCATTGGCACGGAAGGTATTGCCCTTACCGGCTTCCAGATCCACCGCGACGGTATCCATGGTGGCGTGGATCATCTGGCAGGCAACCGTGCGTTTCCAGACTAATTCGTACAGACGGTTCTGATCCTTGCTCAAATGTGACTTGATTGCCGCCGGCTCATGATTAACGGAGGTGGGTCGGATGGCTTCATGGGCCTCCTGCGCATTCTTGGATTTGGTTTTAAACACCCGGGGCTCTTTTGGCAGATTTTCCGCGCCATATTTATCTTTGATATAGGCACGGATTTCATCCACGGCTTCCTGGGCCAGATTTACCGAGTCGGTGCGCATATAGGTAATCAAACCGACTGTTTCACCGCCAATATCGATCCCTTCATATAATTGCTGGGCAATGCTCATGGTTTTCTTGGCGGTGAATCCCAGTTTGCGAGATGCTTCCTGCTGCAGGGTGGAAGTGGTAAACGGGGCGGCCGGGTTGCGTTTACGTTTTTTCTTCTCAACTTTTGCAACGGTCAATTGGCCCTGGGCGGCATCAGCCAGGGCGTTTTCTGCATCCCTGGCTTTCTTTTCGTTATTGATACTGAACTGGCTGAGCTTGTTACCTTTGAGATGTGACAGTTTGGCTGCAAATGCCTGTTTGTCACTTTCGACCTCGGCCTCAATAGTCCAGTACTCACGTGGTTTGAAATTCTCGATTTCAAGTTCACGTTCCACGATCAAACGCAGCGCCGGACTCTGTACCCGTCCGGCGGACAAGCCCCGGCGAATTTTCTTCCATAACAGAGGTGACAGATTGAAGCCGACAAGGAAATCGAGCGCCCGTCGTGCCAGCTGGGCATGGATCAGATCATCTGATAACTCTCTCGGCTGTGAAACAGCGTCATTGATGGCGCGCTTGGTAATTTCATTAAAGGCGACGCGACCGACATGTTTATCCTTGAGCAGATTGCGATCCTTGAGAATCTCGTACAAATGCCAGGAAATGGCCTCACCTTCACGATCCGGGTCCGTTGCCAGATAAAGGTTATCCGCTTTCTTCAGTGCCTTGGCGATGGCGTCTACATGCTTTTCATTTTTTTCGATCAACTGGTACGTCATGGCAAAACCATGTGTCGGATCCACTGCTCCCTCCTTGGGTAACAGATCGCGTACATGGCCATAGGAAGCGAGAACATTAAAGTCCTTGCCGAGGTACTTTTTAATTGTCTTGGCTTTTGCCGGAGACTCTACGATAACCAGGTTCTTGGCCATCTATTTACCTTAAACCAAAAATGCAAATGCCCGCAGAGTGCGGGCACTGTTAAAATTCTGTGCGTTTATCCAGCTCAATGGACAATCACCGGTGCCTCTTCAAACACCAAATCTTCCATCCAGGCATAAGCACCCTCATGCCCCGGCTGGTTAAACAGCACCATCAGTACAACCCACTTTAACTGTTCCAGATCAATATCTTCCGCGTCCAGTGCCATAACCCGATCAATAACCATTTCGCGAGTGACGTGATCCAAAACCCCAGTTTGTTCCAGAAACATCAGGAAACCACGGCTGTCGAGGTCCAGTTTGTCCTGTTCTTCACTGGTGTACAAGCGCAACGATGTCGCATTACCCGTTGCATGGCCATGAGGATGATCCTGTAAATTTGCCAGGCCCTCTAACCAGTCAAATGCCTTGGCAATCTCAATCTGCTGGAAGCCAGCTTCCTGTAACTCTACTTTCAGTGACTCTTCGTCGGTGTCGAATTCTATTTCATCATTCATATAGTTTTCAAACAGGTACATCAGCACGTCGAGCACATTTTCTTTCATGTTTTCCTACCCCTCAACAGGTCTGACAATAATGACCACTTGATGTGGATGCAATCAAGCCCTGCAATTCCAATACCAACAGCATGGAGCAAACCGCATCAGCCGTCAATCCACTTCTTTGCACAACCGTATCCACGGCGGTAGGTGCATGATCGACGCTATCCAGCACGCGTTGATAGTCCGCATCCAGATTTACCGGTGGGCTTCCCGGCTCCGGATCCCGCTCTTCAGCAAGTGACGAGGCAAACCCGCCCAGTTCTTCATAAATATCATTCGCCGTCTCGACCAGTTTTGCCCCCTGTTTAATCAAGGAGTTACAACCTTTTGCCTGGGGATTGTGAATTGATCCCGGTACGGCAAACACTTCCCGGCCCTGTTCGATAGCATATCTGGCGGTGATGAGTGAGCCCGAACGCAAGGCCGCCTCGACCACCAGCACCCCCATACTCAAACCGCTAATAATGCGGTTGCGACGGGGAAAATTGCCCGCGACAGGGGGAGTCCCGGGCGGGAACTCGGAAATCAACGCGCCATGCTCGGCAATCTGATGGGCGAGCTCCCGATGACGTGCCGGATAAACCCGATCCAGACCGGTACCGGCCACGGCGAGGGTCATCCCCCCTGACTTCAGTGCCCCCTCATGGCTGGCCGCATCGATCCCCAGCGCCAGTCCGCTGGTAATTACAATTCCATTTGTCGCCAGATGGCGCGCAAACTCCTGTGCCGTTTCACGTCCCGCCGGCGTGGGGTGCCGGCTTCCCACCATCGCTAATTGCTTGTGTGCCAGGACCGAGCTGTCCCCCAGGACAAACAGCACCGGTGGCGGATCCGGGATATCTTTCAACATCGGCGGATACGCCGGATCATTTATTAACAGAATCTGTGCACCGGGGGTGTCCAGCCAGGCCAGATCCGCATCAATCAGATGCCAGTCCGGTTCACCCAGATATGCCACAGTATCGGGACGCAGTCCCAGCTTTTCAAGACGACTCCCACTGGCCCTGAATATAGCGCCGGGTTCATCAAAGTGCTGAAGTAGGGAGTAAAAGGTGGCGGGACCAACCTGCGGGGCCCGAATCAGCGCCAACCAGTGGCGAATTGTCTCTGTGCGTTCCGGCATATCCGTGCATCCCGGCCAGTTCCCTCTGGCCTGTTTGCACGGATATTACCACTCGCAAGGCGGATTTACACTGCTTTTGCAGCGCTTTGTATCTTGTAGCTACAAGCCCTCAGGGATTGGTCACCCTGTCGTACACATGAATGGCGCGGGTGGCGCGCATGACCAGGGCATAACTGACCTTGTCATAGGTCCGAAACACCATCAGCACACCTGCCCGTTCATCCGGGAGTGTTACCCAGCTGCTACTTTGCGGATCCTGAACTTCTTTACCGCTCTGATAAATGGCCAGCACATGGCCCGGTATCAGGCCGTCACGCTTGCCGCGATTGAGCACAACCACGTTGTACTGGCCAATCTGGGACACACCATCAAATACCGAAATAATCTGGCCGCTGATCTGATCCCGTGGCGGTTGCGGGAAGAAATTGAAGTCCAGTTCACTCTCTTCGCTGGGTAACAGCAGATCCCCGTTTAACACTTCCCGCCTGGCGTCCACCAGGGTGAGAGTTGTCGGATCACCACCTCGCACCACCCGGGCAGCAGCCACCCGAACCACCTCATAGCCCAGGATCTCATTGCTGTCCGGATCGCGATATACCTGCCCGGGGCGAATCACCCCGTACTGGGCAATGGTGTTATCCGTGACTTTTTTAGCGTAAACCCGATTGCCCGTTCCGCTGATCAGGTGCTCTTCATAACTCGATACGATGTAGGGTGCATTATCAATTTCTTCCTTGCTCACTACCCGTGGTCGATACAGGAAGGGACCGATGGCCGAGCGCGGAATGGTATCGATGGCCTTTTCCAGGGATTCATAGCGAATTTTCGGACTCAGTTTGACTGTATCGATTCCCTTGGGTGGGACTACGCCGGCCGCCCCTTCCAGGGTCAGGTACGGCTTGCCATCCACGTAATACAGCACAATCACGTCCCCGGGGTAAATCAGGTGCGGATTACGAATTTTGGGGTTGATTTGCCAGACCTGAGGCCATAACCAGGGATCATTGAGAAAACGGCTGGCGATATCCCACAAGGTATCCCCCTTCACCACCACATAACGATCCGGATAATCCGGTTTGAAGGCGGGCGGTGGTGGGGGCGGCGCCGGTTCAGGCTCAGGGGCCGCCATGATGACGGGCTCCGGTGCCGGGGCAGGCTCTTCCGGTGCTGATGCACAGGCCAGCAGGCCACTGCCCAGGACAAAAAGGCTCAGTAAACGTGTCAAAGTTTTACCGGTCGGTTTATTATTTAGCATATGCCTACCTATTCTTAGGGCCGGTTGGATTGAGGGTACTCGCTATCCCCGTGTTTCTCAAATTCGAGTGCTACTCTTATCCTGTAGTATCATAATGTTAGCAGCTTTTTTTACAATTGTACTAGAAGTATAGCGTGAAATTGTATGGCAATACTCAATATTCTAAATTATCCCGATGAACGGTTACGGATCGAAGCCGCGCCCGTCGAAAATGTCGATGCCGGTATTGCCCGGCTGGTCGATGACATGTTCGAAACCATGTACGCTGCTCCTGGTATCGGCCTGGCGGCCACTCAAGTTAACGTTCATCAGCAAATAATTGTGATGGACGTGGCGGAAAATAAGCCCCAGCCGTTGACCTTTATCAATCCGGAAATCATTGCCACTGATGGTCACCAGGCGATTGACGAGGGTTGTCTGTCAGTGCCCGGTATTTATGAGCCGGTCGAGCGAGCCCGTCAAATCCAGGTGCGCGCCATTGACAAACAGGGCAACCCGTTTGAGATGGAAGCCGAGGGCCTGCTTGCGGTGTGTATCCAGCATGAAATGGACCATCTGCGTGGCAAACTGTTCGTGGATTACCTGTCCCAGATGAAGCGCCAACGCATCCGCAAAAAACTGCAAAAACAGCAGAAGCTGGCGATTTAACGACTGGTTCTGGCGCGAACCAGTGGTTAGTTAACTATGTCCGTTTCACCGCTTCCCTGCTCTTCTCCCTTGCGCCTTATTTTTGCCGGGACGCCCGAATTCGCCGCCGTGGCGCTGCGGGCCCTGCTTGACACGCCACATGAGATTATCGCGGTCTATACCCAGCCTGACCGGCCGGCCGGTCGGGGCCGCAAACTGACCCCCAGCCCGGTCAAACAAC
>JBECLA010000082.1:0-17968 GCA_040235565.1 Thiohalomonadales bacterium
GCTGTTTCCAGCTATCTGGCTTGCCAGTCAATTGCCAGGTATGCAATCGCCATTTTCGATAAGAGCCATAATGCCATGTCTTGTGCCATGGTGAATAATCTGCACGGCGTTTTTCATGCCGGGTACCTGAATTATAATCATCGATATATGTTTGTATCACTGACAGCATGGCGCTCTTTTTAGCGTCCGTTACATCAGGTGTAATTACAGTAGCGAATTCAATATATTCTTCACTTACACCCTGTGCCTCCTTGTTTCCAAGTACCTTCAGGTAGGCTATTAATGCATCAAGATCATCACTTGTCAGTTCAAAGCGCGGCATAAAGCTGTCAAGATTACGACCATCAGCGCCAATCCCGTCACGTATTGCTTGCCGTAAATCTTCTTCGGTATAGGCAGGACGGACACCTTTTCCTTCCTTGCGGGTATAGGCAAGTTGCTTGTAACTGGTTTCTCTCGGGTTAAACAGAATTTGACCAGTAATTGCCGGAGAAATTATTTCACCTTCGCTGGCTCCCATGCCGCTACGTCGATGACAATTTGCACAGGTAACCTGTTTACCGGTGAGCTGAATTCCGCCTTGCCCGATTGCAGTTAAAGGTTTGCCATCCGATAACAAACCCTGTTGATAAATGACTTTTCCCGTTTGTTGAATGTGATCTGTGCCTGATTGTGTTTCGGATACAGAATAATGGCAGGGCAGGAGATATAACAATAAGACAGGTATCGTGCGGAACATAATTATTTGAAACCAGGTTTAATACAATTTTTACTCTGTACTTGGTATATGATATTCATCAACCAGATCACTTGCACTGGCAAAACCTTCCATTCTTATCCAGTCAGATGAATTGTTTTTCCGTATAAAGGTAACCGGCTCATGATTCATTTTGTTACCACGATAGGCCTTGAAGGATTTTTGCACAAACTCGATATCGGTTAGATCACCTGTTAAAAATATCCAATTAGAGCCGGCATTAAATTTTTCCGCATACTGTCTAAGTTTTTTTGGCGAATCATGCTCAGGATCGATAGAGACGGATACCATAAGAAGATCTTCTTTACTGTTTTCCAGTTTGGCACTAACTTGTGAAAAAATCCCGGACATAATGGGACAAATCGACGAGCAAGAGGTGAATATGAAATTCATCATAATTGTTTTATCTGTGGCCAAAACTTCGGTCAATGTTGTGACATCCCCATCAGCCGTTATTACCCTGGCATCCGGCACTTCATAGGATTCCATCGTTTTGACAACTGATTTCGTCGTCGTTTTCATTACTTGATGTTGACTGCCGCATTTACCACATTTTGCAGTCGCAACGTTCAGACACGCGAAATATAGCAAGGCAAAAAGCACGACTGCCTTAATTATCTGAAACCACCATGCCTCTGCGGTCATTTTTAATTCTTCTCCCTGCTCATCATTATTTATTAAATTAAATAAGGTATATTTCTCTATAAAATAAAGCTATATATAACACTCCACCCACACATGTTGTCAAAGATTCTTGCTAAGGTAGTTAATTGTTACCTGACAGTTGCTCAAATATTTGTTGTTTGATTGTTAAATATATAAATTTATATAATGGGTAATACTACTTTAATATAATACTTATTATGTAAGTATTTAGGTTTACAACGCGTCTATGTCGAATAAGCTACTGACACACTGTTGAAACAAGGGCAATATATTCTTGAATTTAACCGAGACTGCAACTGGCTAAAACATAATTATAATAAATAATAATAACACTGGCGGGCGCAATATACTGATATGGATAATGCTGGTATGGGGATAGGACAATGGCATCAATCGAGTCTCACCTGGCAAATAACGAGCCAACTACACAAATATATCTAAAATCTCTGTCTGAGTTATCGATATCTTCACAGACCTGTGGAGGTACGCGTGAAATTGCTGAATATCTTACAAGACTCATCTCACGAGCATGCGAGCCCGAACATGTGCTGTTTCTTGAATCATCAGATACTGACGGTGTTCTCGACATTGTTGCCGCGTCCTGGACTAATAATAACCAGCATCAGCGACAAATAAACCTTGCTTCCAATCCCGCGACGACAAAAATACTCAAGTCAAAGAGTATTATATTTATTCAAGAACATGATGAATTAGCAAAGACAATATTCGGTCAGCTTTCAGGTGGTGCCAGACTGAAAAGTGGGTTACTACTTCCAATCCAGTGGTGCAATTCCTGCTGGAACGCTTTAGCCTTGTTTTACACATCCAACAAGATTATCAGCAAACACACCATTTCGTTTCTGCAAGCAGCTGCAGATGTGGTCACAGCATCTCTTCATAACAAGCCGGCAAAGGATCAACAACAGTTACAGACAAATGAGATCAATATTGTTAACGCAAAACATGATTGGGAAGCTTCGATCGATTCACTTCCCTATCTTGTTATCGTTCTCAATCAGCATGGCAGAGTAAATCGAGCCAACAAAACCATTGAATCCTGGGGTTTGAGTAGCGTTAGTCTGGCGAAGGGTATGCACATTGAGAAATTGCTCAAACCTCTCGGGTTTCCCACCCAGAAAAGTCAAAAAGATCATTGGCAGTCAATCTGGAACAACCTGAAATCTAATATGTCAATTACGTGGGAATCAAAAAACAGTGTAAATGGACATGCTCTGGAATATTCGCTCAGGATAATTGGTAACAACCAAAAGTTCGACATTGACAGTAACCACTGTCATGCTGTTTTAACAATTGAAGATGTTTCCGAACACAAGGCAATAGAAGATGCGTTAAAAGAATATACCCATGAGCTTGAGCAAACGATCGGGAAAAGATCCAGAGAGTTGAAAACCATAAACAATATACTCGAATTCGAAGTGCAGTACCAAAAGCAACAGAAAACGACATTAATTGAATCTGAACATAAATTACAAATATTAGCCCGGCAACTAATTAATGCACAGGAACTGGAACAAAAACGCCTTGCGCATGATTTGCATGACAGCATTGGTCAATCATTGAGTGCGATTAAATTCAAAGTAGAAGATTTATTGTTGCTTGATGATAATTTTGATCAAAAGGCAACTGCACAACTCAACGATATTATTCAGATGCTAAAAGATTCTATTGAAGACGTACGACGAATATCAATGGACATAAGACCATCCATGCTTGATGATCTTGGTATTATCAGTACTCTGAAATGGTTCTGTCGGGAATATGAACAGATTTACTCCAATTTAAAGATCAATAAAATATTTAAAATTGATGAATCTGATATTCCTGACGCCATCAAGGTTGTTATTTATCGTTTAATCCAGGAGGCAATGAATAATATAGCAAAGCATGCTGGCGCATCAGAGATTGATTTGGTGCTCAAAAAACTTACCAAGGGATTATATCTGGAAATATCAGATAATGGCCATGGGTTTGATCATCAGAATTATACCTTGAGTGAGAGTTCCATGCGGGGCTTGGGTCTCATGAGCATGGAAGAAAGAGCCAATTCGACCGGTGGCTCGTTTAACATTCAGTCATCTGGAGACGGGACGTCAATCATCGTGGAATGGACTTTTCTTCACTTGTAGTCAATCTCTGGTTAAACCATTTGATATAGCGTAACTGGTGAGACTACTTGTGGTATGAAGATCAAGTTTTTTCATCAGATTGGAACGGTGCTTTTCAACTGTTTTCAGGCTGATAGATAAATATTCAGCAATATCCTTGTTTCGATAGCCTTCCGCCACCAGTTTAATTACCTCACGTTCTCGATGTGTCAATATGTCCCAGGTTGGTTTTAAATCATCCTGCTTTTCAGCACTAATATATCCTTTAATGACATTCCCCGTTATACCCGGACTCAGATATGTATTTCCGGTGAGAATATTTCGAATCGCATTGATAAGTTCACTATGAGAATCATCTTTTAGAATATAGCCATCAGCTCCTGCTTTGAATGCGGTGTGTATGTATTCTTCTGTTTTATGAACTGTTATCACAAGAATTTTGGTTTCCGGAATACGTTGCTTGATATTTCGAATTGCTTCTGTTCCATTCGTACCCGGCATAGACAGATCGGTTAAAACCAGATCCGGCTTCAGTTCGACTGTGCGCAACAATGCGTCCTTTCCGTTGTCGACTTCGCAAATCACCTCAAGATCGGATTCATCTGACAGAAGAGAACGAAGCCCCGCCCTGAGAATCCCATGGTCGTCCGCGAGCAAAATTGTGTGGTGCTTTTTTTTCACTGATTCAAACTGCGCTATCTCATTAATTTTAAATACATTCCTGTAACTATGTAGTGAGTATATAAATACAAACCTGCATATCAATATAGCCAATTACCCCTATAGTAATACCTGCCTGAGTTTTAATAATAGTATAACTTACGACATTAGCATGTGCTGTTTAATTCTTAAAATGTCAAGCCTTAAACACAGGGAATAAGAATAATACATCAGTATTATCTTATAAAGGGTAATGGGAATGTAACCATGTCAAAAGCACTGCTAGTCGGAGACAATTCACCGTTTAATAATTTCCTTAAACATAGTCTGCCGCACCAATTCCCTGATCTTGAAATCGTAGAAGCAATAGACGAGTCCATTGCGCGTGATTTAATTGAAAGTTTCTCACCAGATTTAATTTTTCTGGATATTCATCTCACTAACGGGAACCCTTTGCAGTTAGCCCGGGAAGTTAAATCATCAACACCAGAAGCTATCATCATCATGCTCGCCAATTACTACATTCAGGAATATAAAACCATGGGGGAAAATTATGGCGCGGACTTTTTTTTATCAAAGGAACAGCCACTAAAATATATCCTCGACTTTATTGCAGAACTGATCGTCCTTGCATTACTGCAACCAAAACAACTGGTTAACACTTTCTTCTTATAAATCTATTACTATTTTTCTAGGACGCATTACTTGCTCAGTTCATCAAAAAAATCATTGTTTTGATCTACATTAATTACACCCATAAAAATGGGTAAACCCTACCTAACAAATACAGTCTTTTGCCTAGGTTGAAATCCCCTTAAGTTCACTAAAGTGTTAACCACGCACCCGGACTACTGGGTCCTCGTTACTGTGTGGATTCAAATGCAAGCGAGAGACACATTACGAGTATTCAGACCGGGAATACCTGAATAACAAAAATCAGATTGAAAACTCTCTGATTTTTAACATTTAACTTGGCGACTGGCGATGGAGGGCATCCATTGTGAACACGAGAAATGATTTCACAATAACCATGGGTAAAGGGATCAAGCTGTCTATAACAGCGATGCTCTTTATGTTGTTAAATGTACAGTTGGCTGTTGCGCAAATCCCTGCACTGACAGTCAACGGACCAACTTCATATCGCTGGTTGATTGAAGAGGATGTCACCTACAACATCGTACCGGATCAGACCTGTCAACCCGGCCAGGAAGCAGATTGCCTTTCCACGAATTTCCACAAAAGCTATCTACCGGTAGTCGCGGAAGGCCATTCAACCGATCCCATGCCGAATCTGGACCCGACCAAGCGCTACTTTGTGTCGGTACTGCCAGATGAAGGTTACAGCATGGGCGGTGCACAAATTGCACCCGGCCAGACCAACGTCAATATCACCGTCAATGCCCATCCTGTTCCCACGGCACAAATCCGTATCTTTATCTTCCGGGACGACTACCCGATCAACGGCGCCCCGGATACCCCGGAAGAAGTCGGGCTGGAAGGTTTTAATATCCTGCTGGAAGATGCCGGCGGACGTTACGGTGCGTCAGGCCAACAAATTACGACCGATGCTTTCGGCAACCCGCTGGGTACCACCTATGACAATACCGGCAATGTTCTCAGCATGGGCGATGGCACCATCCAGACTGATGCCAACGGTATTGCGCTAATCAAGAACCTGGTTCCGGCCAAGTACGGGATCCAGGCCGTACCGCCCACCGTGGATGCGAACGGCAATCCCACCAACTGGTCCCAGACCACCACCATCGAGGGTAAGAAGATTATCGATGCGTGGGTAAAGGCCAACGAACCCCCATTTTTTGCCGAATTCGGCCCGCCAGGTCCACATGTGTTCATCGGTTTTGTCGAACAATTCCAGGACCCGGTCCTCAGCGAGGGGGCCACTATCACAGGCCAGATACGCAGCATTCATAATTCCCGCCCGCCTGATTTTACTTTCTACACCGGCGCACCCGTACCGGGCTGCTGGGTGGGTCTCAATGACCTGTCTGTGGGCATCGGTCGAGGCGTGTTTGCAGGCCCTTGTGATGAGGACAGTAATTTCTCCATCCCCAATGTACCTGACGGCAACTACCAGCTGACGATCTGGGACAAGAACCTGGACTACATCATCGCCTCCCAGGGTGTGACGGTAACCAATGGCCAGTGTAACGGTGGTAGCTGCAGTCTGCAGGACGTGCCGATCTTTGCCTGGTTTGGTCGCATCGAGCAGCACGTGTTCAACGATACCAATGAAAACGGCTACTGGGACGAGGGTGAGGCACCCATGTTCGAACAGGGGACCGCACTTCGTTGGCGCGACGGTACCGTTTATCAGGGATTCCCTACCGATCTGAGTGGGGCCGCGCCCTATGATGAAGTCTTCCCGTTTTTCAGTTGGCTGGTCGCGGAAGTGGCATTTGACCGCTTCAAGGCCACCGGCGCAACCATTGTTGTGGACAATGGCGGCCCAATTAATCCCAATGACCCCTCGTCATTCGGGGGCGTACTCAATCCCCAACCGCAGTCCGAAAATGGCGGTTTACCATACCGTACCGAAACCGGTCCGGTGTTAACGCAGGGGGTACAAACCTTCCTCGGGCAGACCAATATTATCCAGTGGGGCAAGAAAGCCTATGAAATCGGCGAAAACGGCGGTATCTCGGGCATCGTCTATTACGCTGTGACCCGTGCCGAAGACGATCCGGCCTATGCCGGGGCCGAATTGTGGGAACCGGGGATTCCCCGCATCCAGGTTGCCCTGTATCAAGATATGGTTCCTCCGCAGGGCGATGGTGTGATTGATGATTTAAATGGCGACGGTGTGCCCACTGTCGCGGATGTCGACAACTATCCGTTCGGATTTGCAGACGGTGGCGCGCCCGGACCCGAGGATTTCGACTACAACAGTAACGGCAGTTTCGACGCCGGTGATGCCATTCAGATCACCACCACGGACAGTTGGGATGACAATGTTCCCACCGGCTGCCAGGGCGAGACTTTCCTGGTCAATGGAGTCGTACCCACTGACTGCTATGACGGCCTGCGTAACTTCAACCAGGTGCGTCCTGCCGTGTTCGACGGTGGTTACGCCTTTGATTCCTTCGTACCGGGCGGTGTTGATACAGGCAATGCCGAGCAGACACTGGGCAATGGCATCTACATCGTCGCTACCGGTGACCACCGTGTCTACCAGACATTGAAAGAAGAAGATCGCAACGTTGATTTCGGTGATGAATTCCAGCCGGCACCTGAACTGTTACCGCCGGTCTGCGTGGGGACCCGCGACTACCCGGTCCCGAATACCTTCTCCCTGTTCGATGCCGGTGAACCGCCATTCCGAGCCGGCGAGATGCCGCCGCTGTGTAATCAGAAGCAGATCCTGTTGACCGACGGCAAGAACGCGGCGGCCGACTTCTTCATGTTCACTTATGTCCCGGCCGCGGCCAAGGTAACGGGTTTCATTCTCGACGACCTGTCAAACGAGTTTGATCCCAATGCCCCGACCTTCGGCGAAAAATATTCACCGCCGTATCTGCCGGTGTCCATCCGTGACTGGACCGGGCGTGAGTTCGCGCGGACCTATTCCGATCGCTGGGGTACGTTCAACGCGGTACTGCCGTCCATGTACACCAACAGCAACGCCAGTGCCAGCGGGACCTCACCGAACATGATCACGACCTGCATGAATGATCCGGGTCCCATCCCCGATCCCAATGATCCAACACAAATGATCACGGATCCCAACTACAACCCGCAGTACAGCCAGTTCTGCTACACCTTCCAGTACATGCCGGGTGTGACCACCTATCTGGACACTCCGGTCGTGCCGGTGGCCGCCTTTACCGGTCCGAATCAGCAACCGCTGGATTGCCAGGATCAGAACGGGACACCGGTCATCGGGTCGGTGATCGGTTCCCTGAGCGGTCCCTATGTCGATCAACCGGGCCAGTCGATTACCATCACCGCTGCGGTCGATCCCAACGGTGTGCGTGACTTCGGCTTTGGTAACACCGCAGGCAGCGTGACGATCGGTGGTGTTCCTCTTACCAATGTCATCTGGAGTGCCGGTGCCATCAGCGGTGATGTCGGCCCCGGTACCACCACCGGTCAGTTACAGATCACCCGTGGTGACAATGGTCAGTCAACCGTTGCCGGTATCACCGTGACCGTCGGGGGTGGGGCAATACAAGTTGCTCCGGGTGGTTCCATTCAGGCCGCCATCGATCTGGCCAGTCCCGGTGATCTGATTCTGGTTCCGCCGGGCGACTTTGAGGAAATGGTGATCATGCATACCCCGGTGCGCCTGCAGGGTTCAGGTGCCGCCACCACCATTAACGCCGTCAACGCCCCGGCCGAGAAACTCGCGCAATGGCGTCAGGATATCGAGACCTATTACATCCAGGGCAGGTACGATCTGCTACCGGCCCAGGAAGTCGGCTTTAACGTAGCGGATGAACCGGACGTCCTGTTCACCGAGGAAGGCCCCGGGATCATCGTGCTGGGGCTGGATCTGGCAGCGGCCAACAGTTTCAGCAACCATGACGCTCGTATCGATGGTTTCAGCCTCACCGGCGGAAGCACTGCCGGCGCCATCGTGGTCAACGGTTACGCCGAAAACCTGGAGATGAGCAACAACCGTATCTTCGGTAATTACGGTATCTTCGGTGGCGGCATCCGTGTCGGTCATCCGTTCCTGACACCGGACAATCTCGTGTACCAGGATGGCTTCAATGACGACATTCGCATCCATCACAACGTCATCGCCCAGAACGGTGCGACCGCTGGTGCCGGTGGCGGGATCAGCCTGTATCACGGCACTGATCAATATGCCGTTACGGACAACACCATCTGCGGCAACTACACCCAGGGTGAAGGCGCAGGTATCGGTCACTATGGGTTGAGTGGTGGCATTTTCGGAAATGGCCCCAATACGGAGATCGTGTCTGGCCTGATCGCCAATAACACCATTATCTTCAACCAGTCCTTTAACCAGGGACAATCGGTTTCCGGCGGTGGCATCGCCATCAGCGGTGCACCGGCTCTGATTCTCGGTGACGTGACTCCCGGATCCGGTCCGGTCCAGATCATTGGCAACCTGATCCAGGGTAACCAGGCCGGTGCCGGCGATGGGGGCGGTGTTCGTACTGCCTATATCAATGGTGAAGATGTGACGTGTCCGGGTTGTAACAACCGACCTGAACGCTGGTATCGCGTGGACATCATTAATAACACCATTGTCAACAACATGGCGGGGCATGCCGGTGGCGGGATCTCGCTGCAGGATACGGTTGCGGCAAGCATCATCAATAACACCGTTGCCCACAACGATGCCACGGCCACGGCGGGTGAGGCGTTTGCACCCGGCAGTCCGAATCTGTCAACGGCGCAACCGGCCGGGATTGTCTCCTACAGCCACAGTACGGCACTGCAGGATGTCATTCCCATAAACCGGCAAGCCGATTATGGCGAATTCTCCAAGCCGCAGTTGTTCAACAACATTGTCTGGCGCAACCGGTCGTTCTTCTTCGCGCTCGATGACACCGTGGAACCGCCGGTCTATGGCCTGAACAATGCCACACCGTACTACCAGGATCTGGCGGTACTCGGCGCGGCGGGTCAGCTGGATCCCCAATCCTGCCTGTTGACGGATACAACCGGCTACGATGCCAGCAATGTCGACGGCAGCGGTCTTGTACCGAGCGACCTGTTCCAGTTCGCTTACGTCAATACCGACAACGGCGAGACAGTTACGCAGGTTGAACTCACCACTACCATCGCCACCCAACCGGCCTTTGATGAGGGCGGCAACTTCATCCAGGTTCGCTTTGGTCCGTTGACCCCGACCGGGGACTATCACCTGGTCAGTGGTGCAGATGCGGTCGATGCGGCGGATGCCACTGTAGCACCGGCGGATGATATCGATGGCGATGCACGACCACTGGGTGGGGGTGTGGATATCGGCGCCGACGAAGCCGAGTAGAGCAGGCCAGCGTCCCGGGGTGACGGTGGATACCGGCATCCCGGGGCAGACAGGAGGGTAAACCAATGAAGGGTAAGCCAATGAAAAACAACCAGCCAGTTCCCGTTACCGCAGCACTTCTATTATTGATGATGGGATTACCGGGTATCGCAGGCGCCGCCGCTTTTGTGCAATGTCCGGGTGATAATAACGGTGACGCGGTGATCGACAATCCGAACAATCCAAACTATGCCAATGTGAAATGCATGCACCTGGGTGCCGGGGACGGTTTTGTCACCATGACCGGCGATGCTGACCCCGATGGCGACACCAGGCCAGGCCGGCTGCAGTATATGTTCAGCTTTGTTGATCTCACCGGTGTCACCGAGGAACAGGCGATCGATGCCAGTATCCTGGCGGCTAACTTTCCCGCGCCGACCATCGTCCTTGACCAGGGCCAGGAATTTTATCTGACCCTGTCCAACTACGGCATGTTGATGCGGCCGGACCTGGCTGATCCCCATACCGTGCATTTCCACGGTTTCCCCAATGCCTCGGATATCTTCGATGGGGTACCCGACGCCACCATCTCCATCAACATGGGGGCCAGCCTGACCTACTACTACAACATCGTCGAACCCGGTACCTATATGTATCACTGCCACGTGGAGGCCACCGAGCATATGCAGATGGGCATGCTGGGCAACCTGTATGTCCGGCCGGCTCAGGATGGTACGTCGTATACACATAATGGCGAGATCTTTGACAAGTTTGTCTACAACGACGGCGATGGCTCCACCGGTTATGACGTCGCATATCCGATTCAGATCGGCTCCTGGGATCCGGAATTCCACGATGCCAGCATGAATACCCAGCCGCTGCCCTTCGCCAACATGAAAGATACCTATCCGATGTTAAACGGACGCGGCTATCCGGAAACCGCGGATGCCAGAACCTTTGATTTTCCCTCGACACCTGACAGTGGTGCCAATCCGGACAAGGAAGCCATCTATGGCACCGGCAGGCTCAGCACTTCGCAACCGGTCAGTTCGCGGATCGAAGCAAACTCGGGTGACAGGATCCTGCTCCGGATCTCCAACCTGAACGTGACCCGTTATTACACCCTGACCGCGTTGGGGCTGCCGCCCATGAAGGTAGTCGGCACCGGCGCGCGCATTTTGCGCGGTGGCGGTCAGAATAACGGTCTCGACATGTACTACGACACTGCCTCGGTCACGCTTGGCGGGGGTGAATCGGCTGACGTGATAATCGACACGACGGGTGTAACACCGGGGACCTACTTCCTCTACACCACCAACCTGAATTATCTCAGCAATAACGATGAGGATTTCGGCGGCATGATGACCGAAATCCATATCAACTAACGACCCGGATCGGAAGGGGAGATGCCCATGAACAGGAAAGCAATATACGCCGGACGCTGGTTCGCAGCCTTGAGCCTGGCACTGATGTCCCTTGTCGGCTTCAGGGTCGAGGCGGCCATTGATGGCGTTACCGGTACAAATTTTGACTTCACCGCAAAGCCCGCCATCATCCCTACACCGGACGGTGACAGCCTGCTGGTCTGGGGCTATGCGTTGAATGGCGGACCGATGCAATATCCCGGACCGACACTGATAGTCAACCAGGGTGACACTATCACCATCAATCTTACCAATGAACTGGGTGTTGCCAACATGCCGGTATCACTGGTGTTTCCCGGTCAGGAAGGTGTGACGGCATCGGGTGGAACCGCCGGGGAATTGACCCAGGAAAGTACCGGCCCCGGCGATACGGTTACCTATACTTTCACCGCCAATCATGCGGGAACTTACATGTACCACAGTGGCACCCGGTCGGAGTTACAGATCGAAATGGGCATGGTAGGCGCGATTATCGTGCGACCGCCCGCTGCTAGCCAGGCCTATAATCATCCGGATACCGCGTTTGATCAGGAATATCTGTTCCTGCTCACCGAAATGGATCCGCAGGTGCATTACTACGCGTCCCTCGGACTGTATGATTTCATCGATAACAGTGCTTATCACCCGGTACTATGGTTCATCAACGGCCGTAACGGTCCGGATACCATGGCCGACGCGGGCGTCTCCTGGTTACCGAACCAACCCTACAACATCCTGCCCCGGACCCATCCCGGTGAGACAGTCCTGGCACGGGTGATCAATGCCGGCCGTGATCTGCATCCGTATCATACCCACGGCAACCACGTCACCATGATCGCCAGGGATGGTCGCATGCTGGAAAGCGCTCCCGGCGCAGGACCCGATTTGGGGCGCGCTGATTTCACCATCCAGGCGGTACCCGGCCAGACCTACGATGCGCTGTGGACCTGGACAGGTAACCAACTGGGCTGGGACATCTACGGTCACAAACAAAATGATCCTCTGGAACCGAATGAATATGCTCCGGATCACGGTAAGCCCATACCCGTGGAACTCCCTGCACTTCAGGATCTGACCTTTGGCGGCTTCTACAGTGGCAGTCCCTTTCTGGGCAGGTTCGGCGATCTACCGCCGGGCGAGGGCGGGTTGAACCTCAACGCAGGCCTGTTCTTCATGTGGCACTCCCATGCCGAAAAAGAACTCGCCAACAACGACATCTTCCCGGGCGGCATGATGACCATGATGATCGTCGAGCCACATGGTGTACCCATCGAGTAATCCAGGGCGGGGGAATTAAACATGAACAGGTATTCAGATATGAACAGGAAACCGATCACACAGGCTGTGGCCGTCATCGCTCTGCTTACACTTGCCGGTCAGGCCAGCGCGATAACGTATGACCTTTGCACCGGTACGACCACCAAGACCATGCCGGATACCACCGTCATACCCATGTGGGGTTACGGCATAGACACGGGAGGGGCGTGTGTTCCTACCGTGCCAGGCCCCGAACTGACCGTGCCACCGGGGGATAACACACTCACAATCAATTTACGTAACGAACTGACAGAGGAAGTCTCAATCGTTATCCCCGGACAGCAGGCAGTCATGACGCCGGTATTTTTCACCGATGGCCAGGGCCGGCAACGGGTGCGTTCGTTTACCCACGTGACCGCCACGACCGGTGTGTATAGCTGGAATAATTTAAAGCCGGGTTCTTATCTTTACATGAGTGGCACACACCCTGCCGTACAGGTACAGATGGGATTGTATGGCGCTGTCACCCATGATGCCGCCGCCGGGGAAGCCTATCCCGGTCTGGCCTATGACAGTGAAGTCACGCTGCTGTATAGCGAAATCGATCCGGCCCTGCATGCCGCGGTAGACAGCGGAAGCTATGGCACCGCCGCCTATCCCAGCACCATCAACTACGCACCGAAGTATTTCCTGGTCAATGGCGCACCGTTCGAATCCGGCGTCACACCGAACGTATCCGCGGGCGCGGCAGGTGAACGCACCCTGATTCGTTTCCTCAATGCAGGGCTGGAAGATCACGCCATGGTATTACAGGGCCAACACATGACTCTGATGGCGGAAGACGGCAACGCCTACCCCTGGCCGCGCAACCAGTACTCCGTACTCCTGGCCGCCGGCAAGACCAAGGACGCTATCTTCACTCCGGGATCTGATGGTACTTACCCTGTCTATGACCGTCGGCTGCGTAGCGGGATGTTCAGCAATCTGACCGTGGCTGCAGCCGCTCCCGGACCGACAGCAAATGATGATTTAGCTTCGGTTGCGGAAGACTCGGGAGCCAGCTTCATTGCCGTGCTGACAAACGACACCCAGGCACCGTCGCCTAACCCAATTGATCCGAGTACGGTAACAATCGGAACCCCGGCGGTAAACGGTCTTGCTGTAGCCAACGCTGACGGAACCATAAGTTATACCCCGAACCCGGATTTCAATGGCACGGACGGCTTTACCTACACGGTGCGTGACACAGGAGGCGTGAGTTCCAATGCCGCGACCGTAAGCGTGACTGTCACACCGCTCAACGATAATCCGGTTGCCGTTAACGATGCCTTCGATGTCGCTCAGGACTCCAGTAATAACTCGCTTGATGTGCTTGCTAATGACACCGATGTGGATGGCGATACATTGACAATTACCGCGGTGGGAGCAACGGATAATGGCGGCACGGCCAGCACCGACGGCAACACCGTGAGCTACAGTCCGGCTGCGGGATTCAGTGGCACTGAAACCTTCAGTTATGACATTGCTGATGGCAACGGCGGTATTGATTCCGCAACGGTGACGGTAACGGTCATCCCGACTGCAACGAATCAGGCACCGGTCGCCGAGGATGACTACGCCACAGTGACACGAAATACCGGTGCCAGCAGCAACGCCGTAACCATCAACGTGGTAGCTAACGACAGTGATGTTGATGGCAATCTGGCTCCAACCACGGTGGCCCTGACCAGTGATCCACGTAAAGGCAACGTCGTGAATAACGGCGACGGCACGGTTACTTACACGCCAACTGCCGGCAAGCGCGGATCCGATGCCTTTGGTTACACCGTCAGCGATACCGATGGTGCCACCTCCAACGAGGCGACCGTCCGGGTGGATATCGTGAAATAACCTTTGCGGATGACCAGTGATCCTTACCAATAACATATGGGAAGGATTGCTGGTCTGGCAGAGGTTTGGGATGAGGTGATTAGTAAACCATACCCCCACATCCTTGTGGTGCAGCGTTAACACAGGAATCGAACCGATGTATGCAGATATGACCCTGGATTCAAATAACAATAAACTTGGCCTGATTGCGGGCTTGAGCCTGTTCACCGTCATGTTGCTACTTGGCCTGATCGTCAGCGGCAAGATCATGCTGCCGGGCATTACCACCCCCGCAAGTACGGACGCGGCAATGGCGGAGAAGTGGGGTATCAAGGTCATCGGGATCCGACGCACCGCTGCCGATTACATGCTCGACTTCCGCTACACCGTGCTGGATCCACAAAAGATGACCATGTTAATGGATCGCAAGATCAAGCCACACCTCATCGTGGAAAGTACCGGTCAAAAACTCCAGGTCCCCATATCCGCCAAGATCGGTCCCTTGCGCCAGGCGGCCAAGTTTGCCAAGGCAGGGCGGAACTACTTCGTCTTTTTTGCCAATCCCGGCCGCACGGTCAAGAAAGGTGACAGGGTCTCAATCGTCATTGGTGACTTCACGGCCAGGCACCTGGTCGTAGAGTAAAGAAGGGAAGGGCACATCATGCGATATCAACGTAACACAATAATTTTCATCCTTGGCGCCCTCATCACGGGTACGGCCAGTGCAGGTACGCTGTCGCCGGATGTCAGTGAAGTGTTACAAAATGCCAAAGCCTCGGACAGGATCGATGTCATTGTCACATTACGCGCCAGGGCTGACCTGTCTGAAATTCAGGAAACAAATCTTGCCAAACGGCGTTCCAGGATCATCACCGCATTACAGGATCATGCAAATCAATCCGGACAACCCTTGCTGAACTGGTTATCTCAGCAGAATGATGTAGCTGGCTGGAAAATCTTGTGGATGATCAATTCAATCGCGACCACCATACCGGCAGGTAAGATCAATGCGCTTGTCAACCGACCTGATGTGGACAATGTACGACTGGATGCCAAGATAAAGGCAAAACCGGATGCGGCAGGCAGCCCGGCCACACCCGAATGGAATGTCAATGCGATTAATGCGCCGGCATTATGGGACATGGGGTATACCGGCCAGGGCGTTGTGGTGGCGACCATGGACACGGGTGTCGATCCGGATCATCCGGATCTCGGAAGCCGCTGGCGCGGTGGTGATAACAGCTGGTTCGATCCTTACGGCGAACATGCCGCGCCATATGACCGCAATGGCCATGGCACCCAGACCACCGGACTGATTGTCGGTGGTGATGCCGGGGGAAGCAGCATCGGGGTTGCACCCGGTGCACAGTGGGTCGCAGTTAAAATATTCAATGACGCCGATACCGCAAGCCTGAGCGGAATCCACGCCGGTTTTCAGTGGCTGCTGGATCCCGACGGCAACCCGGGCAGTGACGACAGTCCGGACATCATAAATAATTCCTGGAACCTGCAAAGTACCCTCAATACCTGTGAATCCGAATTCCAGAGCGATATCGACGTGCTCAAGCAGGCTGAGATCGCAGTGGTCTTTTCCTCGGGCAATACCGGCCCCAACGATGCCACCAGTCTGAGTCCGGCAAATAATGATGGCAGCCTGGCAACGGGCGCTGTTGATGAAACCATGACCATTGGTTACTTCAGTGGCAGAGGGCCGTCGGCCTGCAGCGGTGGCATTTATCCGCGGTTGTCCGCACCCGGTATGAATGTGCGGACTGCTGATCTTACCTTTGGCGGGATCATTCCCAATTCCTATGTCTATGCCACCGGGACTTCTTTTGCTGTACCGCACCTTGCCGGTGCGATGGCCTTGCTGAAAAGCGCCGCTACCCAAACCAGTGTGACGGACCTTGAAAACGCACTGGAACAATCCGCAGTTGATGCCGGACCGACGGGTGCAGATAACGCCTATGGCTGGGGCATTGTCGATGTCGCAGCCGCCTACGACGTCCTGTCTACCGGTGGTGGTGGCGGTGGCGGGGGCGGCGGCCAGCCGATTGATAATGACGGTGATGGCATAACTTCCGATTCAGACTGCAATGACAATGACGCATCCATCTATCCCGGTGCCAGTGAAATCAAGCACGATGGTGTGGATCAGGACTGCAATGGTTATGACCTCACCATTGACATTGTAAAGGCGCAGTACAGCAGCAAGCGGGACACCCTGTCCGTTGAGGCAACCAGCGACCTGGGCAAGAATGCCAATCTGCTAGTGGATGGCATTGGGGAGATGAAATGGAGTAACAAGAACCGAATCTGGTCGCTCAGTGTTCGTCGCATCGGTGGTGATCCGGGTACCGTCACCGTGAGTGGTGTGGAAGGCGCGGACACTGTTACCACTACCGCCAAATAGTACCTGGCGAAGGACCCGGGTTTATAAACAACAAGAGGAGGAGGCTTGCGTTTAACGATTGACTCTGAACGCAAGATTATTCACTCCCATGTTTATACTTCAATCACTCATAGCAAGACTTTATCTTCTCCTGGCTGGAATCATTTTACTGGCCATTCCCACATCATCATATGCAGTCAGTTTTGATCCCGAAATTTCCTACGAACTGTCCGAAACCAGTCCTGCGACCATAATTCGTGCCGATTTCAACAATGACGACAATGCGGATCTGGCCGTTACCATGTCGGGTGAGGCAGGTGGTATTGGCGGCGTGTCAATTTTATTGGGGGACGGAAACGGGACATTTCCTACCCACCAGCAGGTCAATGCCGGCGGAGCGGGAGCCAATGACGGCATAGGTTACGCCCCCAGAGGGCTGGCTGCCGGTGATTTTGATGAAGACGGAAATCTGGATCTGGCCGTAACCCAGTATGGTGCCGGCGCGTATGCGGTGCATCTCTACTCGGGGGATGGCGCCGGTACTTTTACCGCCAATGGCCAGGTCAACGCGATTGGTTCATCACCTGCGGCGGTCATTACGGGCGACTTCAATCATGACCATCACCTCGATCTGGCCGTGGCCAGCGATGGCGGCGGACGTGGCGTAACCGTTTTTCTGGGTAACGGCGATGGCACCTTTGCAGCCGCACCAGCGATACCCAGTACCAGTTCGATCCGGGCGAAGGATATCACCACTGCCGATTTCAATCTGGATGGCCATCTGGATCTGGCGATCCCGCAAATGGTCCTGCTTAACGATGGTAATGGCGGCTTTACCAGAGCTGCCAACATTGGCGCGGGTCCCGTTGCCGTGGGCGC